>JAHDCZ010000029.1 GCA_020629615.1 Saprospiraceae bacterium | reverse complement strand
CTTGATGTTTGTCGGGGCGGCAGGATTCGAACCTGCGACCCCCTGCTCCCAAAGCGACATTTTTTCGTATTTTCTTGGCTCAAATTATTTTATAACTACTGATTATCAGCATTTTACACATTTTAAATCGTATCTTTGAGTCATATTAGACCAATTATTGTTTGACAATTGTTTGACAATTTTAAAACCACCTGACTATGAGCCTTACTTCCAAGATAATGCTTAACCCAAGGCACACGAAGAAAAATGGGCATAAGACCATAATCATTCGCCTTACGCTTAACAGAAAGTCGATAGAAATAACGACTGGGTATTCGGTTAATCCCAAATACTGGAATGAAGCAAAATCAGAAATAAAATCCAATTGTCCTGATGTAGAAAATGTAACTCGGCTGAATAAGAGAATTAGGCATATGCGAGTTCAAATTGAAGACAAAGTTATAGGACTCCAAGAAAGCGGGGCTTTGAAAACTTTGTCTCTAAGTGCCTTAAAAAAAGAACTGAGTGATAAGAAAAAAGAGAGCACCCTACTCCACTATACGGATGAACTTATCAAGGAATTAGAATTGGGAAACAAGGTGGGAAACGCAAGGGTTTACAAAACCCTAAGAAGAAGTCTAGACGATTTTCTGAATGGAAAAGATTTACCTCTTCGAAGTGTTAATTTCAAATTCCTCAAATCCTACGAAGCGTGGTATTTGAGCAAAGGAAATACAATCAATGGTTTGAGTGTTTATTTGCGCACATTACGAGCGATACTTAATAGAGCCATCAAAGAAGATCTTCTTGCTCAAGACCAGTACGCTTTCAAAAATTATAAGATCAAAAAAGAGAGTACCAAGAAAAGAGCGATTACCGCTTCGGACATGAAACTCTTTATGCAGTATGAGCCTAATACCAAACAAAAACAAAGAGCCAAAGACACATTTTTGATGAGTTTCTATTTGATGGGAGCCTCTTTTGTCGATTTGGCTTTTTTGAAACTCAAAAATATCGTTGACGATAGAATAGAATACCGACGAAAAAAAACGGGACAACTGTATTCCATCAAAATCACAAAGCCGCTATTTGATATTTTAAATCGGTATACCCAAGACAAGGGAGGTGATGACTTTATTCTTAATGTCATTACCAAAGAGGAATTGCCACAACAAAAAATCCAAGTGCGGGACGAACTAAAAAGAGTGAATAAGCGATTAAAAGAAATCGGAAAAGAATGCGGCATAACTCAACCTTTGACCAGTTACGTTGCTCGGCATACTTATGCTTCCCTCGCTAATAATAAGAACGTCCCTCTATCGGCAATCTCACAGGCCTTAGGTCATAAAGACCAAAAGACAACTTCGATTTATTTGGCAGAACTTAACAATGAAGCCTTGGACGAATATCACGAAATGATTATCGACAACTAAAAGTCGCTTCGCTGACTTTTACTTTTTTAGGCCTAAAAATCAGTTGTTCGAGTAAATCCAAATCTCCGCTAATTGCTGAATTGTCATTTAAATAGACATTCCAAGCATAGCACAGAAGCGGATACTCCGCATTCAGAAGATTGAGTTTTGCCCCTTTGCCGATGCAAAACCAATGAAGTTTAGAGTGAAGCCCCACGTTAAAAACAATGTAATTTTTCATGATGAAAAAAGATTAGAAATACAAAAAAGGCCTTCCCCGCTTGGGAAAAGCCTTCGCCTGATTTTACCACATCGAGAGGTCAGGACAAGAATGAAAATGGTAGATTTTTTCTTTGGGCTTTGACTGTTTGTTGTATTATAATAATTCTTGCAAATATGGTTTTGCTCCCTTTCGTTATTTCGGAGGGAGTTCATTTATTCTTTTTTTAATTCCAACTTTTATGAATGACAAAAATGAATTCCTCAAAAGGTTTGTGCGTTTGTACGAATCAGATACAGGAAAGAAACTGGATGATAGCGAGGCACTTTATGAGTTTCACAAGCTTATCAATTTTGTTCGATTAGGGATTCAGAATAATATTGATAAATAAGTGTTCCCAACTATAATAAAACTGCCTACCTCCTTTCTCAATCATCATGAACGACTTATCCCAACTGCGATTTATCCTCTATGTTCGTAAAAGTACCGACACCTCAGATCGACAGGTGCAATCGCTAGAAGATCAAACCAACCTGATGCAAAAGGTTGCATTTCAGCGTGGGCTAAAAATAATCAAAACCATTACGGAATCTAAATCTGCAAAAAGTCCAAATGCAAGAGATGGGTTTTCGGAGATGATTGAAATGATAGAAAATAACTTGGCGGATGGGATAATTACTTATGCCTTTGATAGATTGAGCAGAAACCCCATAGATAGTGCCACGATCAAGTGGTTGCTTCAGCGAGAAAAAATTAAACGGATAGTAACGAGCGGCAGAGATTATCATCCTGAGGATAATGTGCTTTTACTTTCTATCGAAGATGGACTGGCAAACGAATACATCCGCAAGTTAAAAAAGGATGTGCGGCGTGGAATGGTCAGCAAATTTGAAAAGGGGATTTACCCCAGCATGGCGCCAATCGGTTACCGAAATTGTCCTTATGATCGAGACATTAAGCCCGACAAAAAATATTTTCCCCTCATTCGTAAAATGTGGGATATGCTTCTTTCTGGAAACTATCAAGTTCCTGACATCCACAAGATCGCGGTTGAAGAGTGGAATCTAAAATCTCCGAAAAGGAAAAAACTAGGAGGCAAAATAATTAGCCGAAGCCTCCTTTATAAAATCTTTCACAATCCTTTTTACATGGGGATTATGCGTTGGGATGGAATGCTGAAAAAGGGGAATCACAAACCGATGGTTACCCCGAAAGAATTCAAACTGGTTCAAAAGCTTATAAAAAGTAACACCAAGGCAGCTACGTATGTGAACAAGCACAACTTTACAGGAATCATGCGCTGCCCTATTTGTAATTGCCAAATTACGGGAGAGACGAAGCACAAAGCCAATAAATCCTACACGTATTATTATTGTACTGGAAGGGCGAAGTATACCCCCTGCGATCAGATCAAGAAGAGGGTTACCAAAAGTCATTTGATTTCTGAGATTGAGAATATTCTAAAAAACATCACAATCAGTAAGCCTTATTTTGATCTTGCCCTTGAGTACATCGAAAAGGAAGAAATGAATTATCACAAGGAGTTCGAAATTTTAAGGCAACAGCAGTTCAGCGAAATTGAGAAAGCCGAAGAACGTAAAAAACGCTTAGCAGACTTTGTACTCGATGGAGTCATTAAGCCTCAGGACTACCAAGAAAAAATGAAAGAATTAGACCTGGAGATTCTAACGCTTAGATCGAACCTTGCTGAATCGGCAAATACCACAAGGATGAAAAACAAGGCGATGGAGGTATTTGAATTCATGCACGACCTATCCGAACGATTCAGAAATAGCCCCGAAGAAGACCAAAAAAACATATTCAAAAATCTCGGTCAGAACCACGGGTTAATCGACAAAAAGGTAGTCATAGAGCTATCTCCGTGGTTTAAAGCCGTAAAAGATTTCCACGCTCCCTCAAAAAATAAATCTCAAAGGTCAGAACTCGATTCTTCACAACAAGAAAAGGATAAGCCCATTTCCAAGGCAAATCGTTCACGCTGGTGCACAACTGTTAAGCGCATTTGGAAAATGATGGTATCGGATTATTTTGAATTACACAAATTGAATTAGCACTATTTTCATTGAGAAAATAATTCTTGTCTTCGTTTCAGTATTTCTATCAATTTACTATCCTTATTCTCCTTTGCTGTTTCCTGTGCTCTTATAATCCCTTCCTTAAGAAGAGATTTGTTCAATAAAATGCAAGCATTACGAAGAGGCTCTGAGACTATTTTGAGCATATCATCATAATACATATTTATCAATGCTTGTGATTGAACACTATTTTGAATATCGTAAATCTGTAAAAGGTCAGGGCGAGCAGTTCCATCTACTCTCATACTGTAATATTCTGAAAGCATCACAGACTGATCTATAATCATAGTACTGTGAAGTCTTCTCGGCTGCTTGAGTACATAAAATTGAATATTATCTCCTATATCTGAATTAAGTACATTAATGATATGTTGAAATGTTTCAGAAAATAAATAACACACCAGTTTTGAAACGATTGAAACTTTATCATTCTCATTTGTATTACTGTAAACTCCTAATGGTGGAGCCATGATTCGCAGGTACCGAAAAGTAGGATTCAAGTTTACTTTTTCTTTTAAATGATCTTCAAATACACAAAAATATTCTTTATATCCTGTGAAGAAAACTTTGCTTTCAACATTCTCTGTTACGAGGTCATGATTTGCAAAATATCGATACACCAAAATTTCCTTTTTAGCATTTGTAACATAACTGGCTGCTAATGGATAATATTCTTGTATAAAGTCCTTGTAAAACTTTCTTGGATTTTTATTCTTCCAAACAGAGTAAGAAAAAATTGGTAACTCATTTGCAACCTTCGAAGAATAGTCTTCATGAATTGGAAGTGATTTCACAATCCCTAAATCAGCAGGAGAAATTGACATTAAAATCATTAATGACGTCCAGTCTGACATCTTACAAGGTTTATCCCGAGAAAAGTACTCATAGATGAGTCGTGATGGCTTGCCCAATTTATTAGCATATCGGGATACTAGTTTGTTTCTCTTTAAATACTCAAGAACAATTTGCCTCTCAGACATTTATGTAGTTTTCTGTATAGCAAACTTAAATAAATAGCTTGATTAAATCAATTATAAATGATATTTTACGAGACAAAACGTTATAACGTATAATTTGTATTTTTTATGTTGATGGAATCGAATTTAATAAGTTCTCAGAAAATTGGTCACCCCTATGTAGGAATAAGAGTGACCATACCAAGGATTCAGCCTTGGTTGACCTATCAGAATTCGACAACACGAAAGAATTCAGACAAGTACTTAATTAGTCTAACATATTATTCACTTATTATCTAAACTTTTTTTTCATGACAACACGAACACAAAAAACTCGTTCACCCGCATCCAAAAAATCTCATAAAAGGAGAATTACATGGTTTACTGTAGCTGCAATTGGAGGTTTGCTTTTTAACTTTTGGGGAAATATAACTCCATATTTTTCGCCGAATATTCATGCCATTTGGAATATTAAAGAGCAAATAATCCAAAAAGACAATAAAAAGTCTATAATTAATTTAACATTTAAGAATCGCTCTACTTATCCACTTGGCTTGGAGAATTTTCAGAATGAGCTAGTTATCACTAGTCTAACTTCACAGGAATTACTTCTTTCAGATTCAAGCAATACCAACCTCGTTTTAGATGAAACAAGTAATACCATTCGGATATCTCCATTCATTTTAAATCGGAGGGATGAAAAAGTATTTGAATTCATTATCATTCATCCTAAAAATGAAACGGCCAATTTCGAAATAAATGGAGAGCTTTATGATTTCAAGCTAATTCTAAAATGATAACAACTTCCAACATGAACTTATAAACCGATCTAAAATGATGAAACCAAACTTATAAATGACTGCTTCTTATGGAGCGGTCATTTTTTTGATTCACACCCTTTTATAAATTCCTCCACAAACTTATTCCCATTTACAAATTCTTCAAGGTAGTACAAGTCTCCACCTTGAATAATTCTTAAAATGAAAATTCAGCGTGCCAAAATTTAAAAAATGGCAAAACTGAATCAAAAAGAAACCAATGCACTTTATCAAGTCGCTGAATTGCAACTTCACTATACCCATAACTGCGAAATTTCTTCTCGACCCAAAATCACTGACTCCCGATCAGCAAACGAAATCTTGAAATCCAATTGGGGATCACAAATAGAACTTTTAGAAGAGTTTAATATCCTTTTGCTCAACCGAAACAATCGGGTTTTGGGCTTAGTGAATATTTCTAAAGGTGGATATGCTGGAACTGTTGTAGATGCCAAAATTGTTTTCTCATCTGCACTACTCGGAAAGGCTAGTGCCATCATTTTAGCTCATAATCATCCATCGGGAAACCTCAAACCCAGCACGCAAGACTTGGCTATAACCAAAAAATTAGTCGAAGCAGGTAAAGTGCTTGACTTACCAATCGTAGATCACTTAATCTTAACCACCAAATCTTACTTTTCCTTTTCTGATGAGGGTTTGCTATGATTAATTAATCAATTTTCCAGGAACTACTTTTGACATATTACCGTTTCTCATTATTTAAATAGTTCTGATGAAAGTTACAGTAAATTCATATTACACGGATACAGATTATGAAACTCTTGTTTTTCGAAGTGATTTAAATTTTCTTTTTTACATCATGTTTGGCTATGCAACTAATCGAGAGAGAAAGAAGATTGTTTTCGTGGAAGGCGATGAGGGGTCATTAGAAAAATATTATCGTATTTGTGATTATTTATCGATTTTGAGAGAAACGAGAAATGAACCAACAGTTCAAGAAACGAAATTGATTCAAAAAATAGGCGACATAAAATTTTATGAAAATTTACTAAGCAAAATTTATAATGAGAACTAATATTTTCTTCAAATGAGGTTTCAATGCCAGTAAGTATTCCCATTTCATATAATGATATTTTTCAAGGAGATTTGCCTGACGAACGAGAATTGTTGGAGCAAATACCGAAATGGATTTATGAATTCTTAGGTCCTTCTTTAATATCAGTTTCTGATCCAAACAATCATTTTGATGATTTTGGAATTTTGAGTAAATATTTCAGCAATGAAAACAAAGAGCTGAAATTTTCAATTTTATCTCATTTAAATTCCGAGGATAGACCTCGTTCACTGGTTAATTCAATTTCCTCTTATGAGATCATGGAGCACTATTACTCCCTTAATCTGCCATCATCGAGCAGTCTATCCAATGCAGACCTTGAATATCTTTTTTGGAAAGCGTATCTCATTATCAATCAAAAGAATAATGAAAAGAGTAATCAATCTGTAAATGCCTTTAAGCACTTACCTAATGCCCTAAACATCCAGTTGATCACAACGATTAATGTTCATGATATTACGAACTATAATCAATATCACGTCATTACGGCACAGTTAATAAAAGTTGTTTTACTATTTCAATTTTTAGAAAGTGATAAAAAATTTGAGCCATACCTTGAAAAGTTCTTAGAATTAAAACATTGTACGACTTGGCAAGAATATCTCAAAAAAGCTTGTGCCTTTATTCTTCCCTATGTAGGAGAGTTTGATAAAACTTTTCATGATATAAATGTTCCAGATGATGAGCATTTCGATGAGAGTTGCCAATTTTTGGATACGTTTAGTATTTCTCCAAATAGCTATAAAGAGATCCCTGATTTTGTCGGACTTCGTTCTCATGTTTTAAATAAAATCGAGGATGGAAAGTACAGAATTAGTAGTGTCCTATTTTTAATTGAGAGCCTATATAAAAGTCTCAGATTTTACCTCACTTTAAAAATTCACAAATCCCTTACTAAAAACAAGAGGATTAGTATGTATTCAATTATTAGTGGAGAGTTTTCGGAAAATATTGTGATGTATTCTGTTTTAGAAAAAGTTCTTAATTCTGATTACCTAATAGTAAAAGGAGAGGAGTTTAAAAATTATGGACATTCATCAGGAGAACCCGATTTTTTTGCGATGGATAAAAATAGCGTTCTTCTTTTTGAGAGTAAAGACGTAATCCTAAAAGGAGAAGTAAAACAGTCTCTTGACCACGAGTTGATAATACAAGAACTAAAGGATAAATTCTATAAAATAGATTCAGCGAGTGGAGGAATTCCACAAATAGCTGAAAATGTTTTCAGGGTTCTTGATGGGACTTATGATAATGTCATGGATGGAATGAAAGCTAAGGGGAAGGCGATTTATCCTATATTGGTCATTCATGATAGGCAGTTTGACACACCAGGGATAAATAACCTGCTGATAAATTGGTTCAAAAAAGAATTAAGGGAGGTAAATGATGGTCAGAATATTTCTAAGGTTCAAAATTTAACCATTATCAATAATGACACCTTGCTTGCCCTTCAAACAGCATTTGAGGATTCTAAATATTCCTTTGCTCGATTAATTCAACTTTATCATAAACAACTGGGAAGAAAGAAGAAGAAACGTGGGGTAGATTTTGATTATATAGCGAAGAATTATGTGTCTTTTTCTCTTTTCCTCGAAAATGAAATCGGACATTTAGAAGGAGTCAAAACACCTGAATTGATTAAAGACTTTTACTCTACCGTATTTTAAGCATAGACAGCACTTTCCATTCATTCCAAGACTCAAAAAAGCAGAACTAAATAAACCCGAAAGTAGCAAAGCCGAAAACAAAGGCAACCAATGCTCCTACGGATTCCTAGTTGCCAAAGTTTTCTGATGGCTTTGCCTTTGCGAAGGGCAGATTTATTTCTTTACTTTTTAATCCTTTCATAAAATGAATAAAAGATCTGCCTTTCTCGCCTACCTTCAGTCTGTCGCCAATCGGCACGAAGACTCCCTCGAAAAATTCGTAGCTAATGAAGCCCTTGACCGTGATGACTCGGTTGAAAAATGGTTTCAGGATTTACAAGCACATGGTTGTGTTTCGGGTATGGTTTCAGGCTTAGTTTATTACTCTGATACCGAAAAATTCTTTGATAAGCATTATGAAGAAATTCTCGACATCAAAGAAGCCTACGAAGACAACTTAGGCGAGCCGATGAAAATTGAGTACCAACTCAAAAATCATTTGACCTGGTTCGCCTTCGAAATTACAGCTGCCAAACTCTACGCTTTTTATGAAAATCTTGAATAGTGTTTTCATGATCTAAATGGGCGAACTAAATCAAATCCAATCTAGCAAAGCCAAATCTTAGGCAACCAATGCTCTTTCAGATTCCTAGTTGCCAAAGATTTTAACGGCTTTGCTTTTGAGTCGGGCAGATTTATTTCTTAACCCATTCATTCTCATGAAAAATCTATCTTACCGATCTCATAAAAATCGAGCCTCCCTCGAATTTTATCCAACCCCTCCCGAAGCCACTCGGGCACTGCTTTCCGTTGAAAAGTTCGTCGGCTCAATTTGGGAGCCTGCTTGCGGAGATGGGGCAATATCCAAAGTTTTACTGGATGCTGGATACGACGTTGTTTCCACCGACCTAGCTCATCGAGAATTTGGTCAAGGAGGTATTAACTTTTTAAGGACGACCAAACCGCTGGCGAAAAATATAATTACGAATCCTCCTTATGGCACGCATGGTCTCGCGGATGTCTTTATCAGAAGGGCATTACTTCATACGCAAAAGACAGGAGGAAAGGTCGCTATGCTCCTAAACTGGCGTTCAATTTGTAATCCTAAGCGACATCATAAATTTATCAAAACGCCACCTTCTGCGATTTATGCGATTGACCGACTGATTTGTTGGCCATACGGAAAGCCAACCTCTCAATCCAGAAGTATTGCTAAGCAACAATACTGCTGGCTGGTATGGGATGGGCAGAAAAAGCAAATGCCGAAATTCTGGTGGCTTTCGATGAACGATTTTAAGCATCATCCTACAAAAAGCGATAGAACATTACAGAAATCGTAATGAGATTCATAATGGCGATGAGGATGATTAACAAAGTCGTTCTCATCGCTTTAGATATTTATAAATCGTTGGACGAGAAATGTTCGTTACTTTCTGAATTTCTTTTATTCTTATCCCTTTTTCTCTCATTTCTAAGATTCTAGGAAAAGCCGCCTGAACTCGTTCTCCCATGCCTTTTGGTCTTCCAAGTTTTATGCCTCGCTTTCGTGCGGCATCCAATCCTGATTTCGTTCGCTGGCTTATAAGAGAACGCTCATAATCTGCAATACACATTAAAATATTGACGAGCAACTTGGAACTGGAAGTTTTGGTATCTATGCCGTCAAAGAGAGAAATAAATCGAATTTCTTTCTCTTCAAAAAATGAAATCAAATTTACCAAGTCCTTAAGTGATCGCCCGAGCCGATCCAATTTGTAGCAATAAACGGTGTCGCCTTTTTGAAGTTTCCCAAGAAGTTTTTGGAGTTCGGGACGATCTTTTTTCCTGCTCGAAATTTTCTCAAAATATATTTTCTCGCAGCCTGCCTTTTTAAGAGCGTTCAGCTGTAAGTCTAGGCATTGTGATTCCATGGACACCCGCGCATAGCCATAATTCATTTCAAAACTTTAGAAAGAGAGACTCAAAAAGAGTGCGAAAAAAGACTAATCAAAGGAAAACTTGAAGAAAAGAAAATCCCTCGTTTTTAGAGAGAGGGTATGTTATACTACGAATCTATAAATAAAACACCACATCTGCCAAATAAGTTACAATTCTTGTCCAAAGACCTCTAATTCAGCGCCTTAGCAAGTGTAAAATATATCGAGGGATAAATTTTACACAAATGAGAACCAAATCAATTTTGACTTCATTTTTTTTAGCCATTTTTCTTTTCTCGGGGGCAACGGTCTTTTCTCAATCTTCAAGCGGCATAGACTATTCGCAGAAAAGTAATTTTATTGATCCTGATACCTTATCAGAAGATTTTAAGGCCATTTTTTGGCACTTCGTTGATTTAAAAAGCGAACAAGTTATGGACACCACCCCTGAAAAACTTAAAGCCGAATTTGCCAAACTGGGATTAGTACCTGAAGAAAAAGAACGCTTTTATCAGGCCTATAAATTTTATTCTTTGACTATGGAAGCGCATAAGAAATCCTGTGAACAATGGGAAAGCTTTAAGGATTTAGCTCCGAAAAAGAAAGAGTAGGAAAATGTCGGATCATCTGTTATAATGAATAGATGTCCGAAAAATTGCAAAATTCGTATGGGATGCTACGATATGCAAATTCGAATGAATTTGCTGATTCTGCTGGGGAGAATCACTCCGCCAAGCATTTTGAACACTCACATTTTACAGAAGAGCAAAGAGAAAAACAAGAAAAAGTTCGGTTTTTAGAAATACAAAAAGCAGAAAAAGAACTGGAAGATAAACTTTCCTTTTTTGAGGAATTAGCAGGCGCACCAACAGAAAACGAAATAACCAATGATTATTCAACCTCGAAAGAAAGAATTAATGAAGATGTTTCTATAGCAGAGAAAATTCGAATTTATAAAGAAAATCTTTCTGAGAAGAATCTTCCGCCAAAACAAATTATTCAAAATTTAATCAATCGATTCGAAGATGAAAAAGCCGTTTCTACATGGGTAGAAAACTGGAAGAACTATTTAGAACTCCACGATTTTGCCGAGACCAAGCCCGAAAAAGAAAAGAAAGCGATTCAGCTGATTTTGACTACGGCGGATTATGACAATGAAAACAGTTTTGGAAATACCTTGACGGCTATTTATGAGAGCGAAGATGTTTCTGACCAAACGAAGTTTGAGATTCACACAAAATTTCGTTCTTATTCGAAATATGAGTTTGATAAAAAGTTGTTTTCTGCAAGTATAGATTCAGGCGAAATCAAAAGCACCTCAGATATTGATCGAACCTTTGATAGTATCAGAAAAGAAAAAGATGAGGCTAAGATTAACCTAAAGAAATTAGTAAAGTTAGAAAAGGAATTGCAGAATGAAATAACCGCTTTAGAAGAAAAACTGAAAACCTCCAAAGGAAAAGAAAAGGAGAAATTGGAGGCGGTACTTGCTTCAAAAATAAAGGAAGTCGAAGAACAAGAGCAGATAAAAGCTAAACTAGAATTTCAATCGACTCAGCCCGAATCTTTTGAAATCAGAAAAGGCTTTGTGATAATGAGAGAAAAAGATGGAGGTAGAATAATTAGACATGAGAACTCGAAAACGGAAATCAAGCTAATCGATTCTGTTTTGCCATTTGCTGGTGACAAAAACTTGGACTCATTAAACTTTGCTTTTCCTTTCTCTATTTTGAAAGAATATAGAATCGAAGATTTCTTTTTCCCCTTGGTAGAAAATGGAGAATCTCCTGATCGAAGAGAACGAAAACTGGCTACTAGTATGCTTAAGCAGTTAGGAATTAATACGCAAGAAGTTCTTTCGGAGAGAGATTTAGAGTTTTTGAAAAAAGCTTTTGGGATAATTTTGAATGCAAGAGAAAACTTATCACCCAAAGAGAATTTGGAGGCAATAAAGATTGTGGATTCAAAAGATTCGGAATTAAACGAAAGTCAATTTGCTAAAGTGTTGCGAGTTATTCGAGAGAATAGAAATCTTTCAGTTGATAGAGTTAAAGAGAAAATCACCAAATAATATTTCACCTTTATTGGCTATATACGGGGTTCGTGTAACAAATATCAAAAAAAGTATCTGATAAATAAATCAATTTTCCGTCTTCTGATAAAGCTGGTTTTTTGAAAAGAAACATTGATCTATTGTCCAAATCTTTATTATGAGGCTCTATTGTATAAACAATTTCTCCAGTTAGTGCGTCAAGAATATCAAGATTGTTTGTACTTACATAGAGATAATTGTCAAAGTAACTCATGCTGCAAAAACTTGATCGACTAGTAGTGTCATTATGCCAAAGAATTTGTCCACTTTTTGCATCGATGGAATAAATATTCGAAAAATTATCTCTAACAAAAATTTGCCCATTTCCTTCTAAATAGTTACAAGAGGTTAAAGACAAATCAAAATCAACTTCCCAAAATATATTTCCAGAATTTTTATCAAAGGAAATTACCTTATCATGTGTTGTAAGAATAACGGATTCATCTAAAATAATTGGTGCATTTTTCCTTACAACATTCCAGAAAGCGACATCGTCTTTTCTCCAAATATATTCCTGTCTTGTAATATTGAAAGCTGACATAAAAACCGCAGAATGTGTACCATTAATTCCGTCATAATTTCCACTATCAAAGAGAGTTCCACAGAAATACATGATAGTATCTCCATTTTCACTTAATTCAAAATTGGGAACCACAAGATTAGGGTCTAAGGCATCATTCGAAATATTAAATATTTCCGTGGTTATATTGTTTTCAAGATTATGTAAATAGAAAGACTCATTGTCCTCAATAATACTATTCCTCGAGGTGATGTAGGAAGCAAATTCCTTCCAACCAGATAAGAAATTTCCCGAAATTGAAACATCAACATCATCGTTATTCCTCCATTTTGACTCACCAGTAAAGGCGTTAATACAATATGTTCTGTCATTTGATTCAAAGAACAACTCGTTTGAAGATTGCGAGATTGCCGTTATCCTATTTGAACCAAATCCCTCAATCCAATCACTCCATTCCCATAGTAATTCACCAGTTTCAGCATCTAAGGCATAGATAATGTCATCCACCGAAGTGGTCAAAGCAACATTTTTATGCATAATAACAGTTCCGTTGAAATATATAGGGTCAACAAAAGAATATTGCAGACTATCAAGCCCTTTAACTCGCTCCCAAATCAGGAGGGAATCCGAGAGGCTTTTACTCTCGGATTCTTCTAAGGGATTATTTATTGGGTCTTCATCAGATATGCAACCTTCTAAAAAAATAAAAAAGAAAGAAAAAAGCATTAAAATGCTTAGCTGTTTCATATGCTTAGTTATCTAGTTTAAAACTATCTCCTACTTCACCATTATAAATTTTATCCAACATTGCTTGAGTCATTGGGCTATTTCGTTCTTCTGCATGATTTGCTCCAGTCATTTCAAGAACAAATTCAGGATTAACCCCGGGTAAGGCTATTTGAGATTTTTTTGTAACTACACCGTCATTTGGTAAAATCTCAATAGTCACATCTGTAAACGGATAAGATTCACAATACATAAATCCATTAGAATTACATTCAGAAGGATCGTTAACTTCAAAATAGCCACCCTGCCCAGACATTATATCCTCACACTCACAAATATAAGAGGTAGTTCCCACAATTGCTTCGGTTGCTCCAATAATTGTCATCCACCTTTTATTAAGGGTATTCAAGAAGCTATAACCATCCAAATACGCATCAGCTATATCTCCAAAATCACTTTGATTTAATTCAATAATAAGGCATTGGATAGCTGTAGTTGGTGTTAGCCAAGCCCAAAAAGGACAACCCCAATCTTCAAGATCTTTATAAATTAAATAGTTCGCGTAATATTCATCAGTAGTGTCATCGACCCATTTTACCACTTCACTGTCATCAGTCATTGAAAATGGAGTAGAGAATGATGCAGAGGCTTCACCTTTAAATGTTGATAAATATCTGAAGAATTGAGGATCTGTTTCTATTCCAAAAAATGCAGCAGTAGGAAATGTTGAGGTGTAATTAGCAAAATCATTACTTGAAAAATTTGTTTCATTATATTGCTCAGTTATTGGAGTGAGAAAATTTTGAAAAAATTGAGGTAGAACGTTAAATGAAACAAAAGAAGATACCTCTGGCAGAAGATTGGCCGCAGCATTAGACAGGGCATTATCAACACCCAAAAGCTCTAACACCGGAGCAAAGGCGAGACCGCTAGTAATGTTTTCTACATTTTCTAAAACTAAAGGGAGTCCTAGTTTTTGGATTGTCTCATCTGCTAAGGCATAAATTTCATCGGTATCATTTAAAATTGCAGCTCCTGCATTTGGCGTCCCGACGGTAATAAATCCATTAAAAGTTCTCTCATCACTATTTGGGCCCTCAGAATCAAAATAATTATCAACATACCTACTGACAAGCCCTCCTTGACTGTGAGAAATAATATATCTTTCTTCAGGCTCAATATCCTCAAATCCGGAAATACTATTTGTTTCATCAATTACTTTTGACCCAGCATCCCAAAAGCTTTGCACATTCCCACTATAATCTGGACGATAAGTCTTCGCCGTTGGCCATTCTATATCCGTAAATTTTGCTGCTCCATGCCATGATTGTGAAGTGCCCGCTAAGCCATGAACAAAATATATAATTTTAGTCCTATCTGCACTGGTACTACCGCCTCCATTATTATTATTTCCTCCATTAGGCATTTCAAAGACATCATCATCGCCTATTGGATCCAATGGATTTATTGGTTCTTCGTTTACGATATGGAAAGTACATTCAATTTGATTTATTGGTTCATCACAAGGATCGGAATTAGGCACTCCCTGAGAGAAATTAATATTTAAACATATAAATGATAACCCAAAAACTGAGAGTAAATTCTTTGATATTGTATTCATGTTTAGTCTTGTTTAATTATTGTTTTAACAACAGAATTATTGTTGATGTCTAATAATAAAAAATATCTATTGTTCGGAAAACTCGATAGATTTAATTCTAATTTATTATTGGTTACCTCATAGCTAATTGGAAGTTCAACACCAGTTATATCGAATAGCTTGATACTATTAACTTTGGAGTCAGAAGGAACTTCAAGTATTAGGTTGTCTTGAAAAGGATTGGGGTAAAGCGTAACATCCTCGTTACTAACTTTTTTGCTATTCGACCTATTTTTCGTTCCTTGAAACTCAGTTTCAAAACTATAGCCAAAAAAGGTCTCTGTTATTGTTCTCTCATATTTTCGATCTTTTCTATCAATATGCTTTACAATACTTCTTTTCATCGTAGGCACAGTAAAATCCTGTACTGTAGTTAATATTCTGGATTCTTTTTTTATTACCTCTCCCCTATCAAACAACTCAGAACTAAAAAAATTCGTGTTATTGTTAATGGTAATTCTTGTCTCATCTGAAGTGAAAATATGAAGATCTTTGCTGTGTTCATGGTGTTGAAATCCGTGGTTGGTTAGAATATCAAACTGATCACTATTGAATTTCGGTGATGAAAGATATTTTTCTGTTAAGTTCAAATTTTCGGTTTTAGCCATATTTTGTATGGCTCTAGCTTTTTCACCTTGTTTGAAAGAATTTATTTGATTTCCTTTTGAATCATAAATAGTAACCTTTTCATTTGCATATACAAACCTTGAAGGTTTGACACTCCATTCAGGAAACATATTATCAGAATCAATAATTGATATTTCCATTTCGTATTCATTTTGATCTGGTGAAAAAGTTTTAACCACCTTTTTGGTTACACTCGACGAATTAAAAAGAACGTAATCTGTATGAGTTAATTCTTGTTCCTCAAAGTCACAAGGATTTAATTTATACCGTATATCTTCAGTTACGTAATAAGTAACCCGGGAAATTTCACTTTTACTTGGAGGGTCAGATGCTGCAGGTGTATTTGAAAGTAATTGAAATGGTAAAATATAAAACAGGATAATCCAGTTTTTTGAATTTTGCTTCGTTATCATTATGAAATATTTTAAATTCTGTTTATTAGAAATAAGGTGTGAAGTCCCTTGCTTAGACATCGCGATATTTGAGTGCCAAAAATTATGCCACCAATATTTGAATTAGGTTCAACCAAACTTGAGAAGGTAAGTAAATCCACTTATTCTGCTCTAGTAAATGAAAAACCGATATGTGAACCGTTCACGAATTAGCGAGGCTAAATTTCGTATCTTAATAAAATATTTTTCGCTTGATATAGAGGCCACGAAGATTGTAAAACTCACGGGACTTTCCGAAGTGACCGTTGGGAAATATCTGAAGGCGATACGAGAAAGAATGGCAGAGCATTGTGAAAAAGAGAGCGCTTTTTTGGGCAAAATTGAAGTGGACGAAAGTTATTTTGGTCCGCGGCGGGTTCGTGGCAAAAGAGGACGTGGTGCGGGCAAGAAAATTCCTGTAGTGGGACTCTTAAAACGAAACGGAAAAGTCTACACGCAGATTGTGGAAGAATGTGACCGATACACACTCCATAAGTTGATAAAACAAAAAGTAAACCGCGATTCTGTGATTCATTCTGACGGCTGGAAAGGCTACGATGGTTTGGTTGACATTGGCTACAAAAAACACTACCGAGTTCGTCATAAAAATAACCAGTTTGCTACAAAAAAATCTCATATTAACGGCATTGAAAATTTCTGGGGACTGGCAAAAGTTCGGCTCTCAAAATTTCGTGGAATTCACAAACACACTTTTTATCTTCACCTCAAAGAATGCGAATTTCGTTTTAATTTCCGTCATCATGACATCTATGCTATACTTCTAAAAATGTTTATCCAAAATCCTCTTAAGTTTTGTTGAACCTTGAATTAAAATGATAGAATCTTATATCCCTTTGTGAATCGAATATTACGTTAAGTTAAACGGTAACCCCAAACAACATTATTCAAGGCTTTGAAAATGTTTGGGGTTGGCGATGTTGATGGCTTATGTAAGACGTTTGATTATTATTTGCAAAAGCAAAAACGTCATACAGCAAGTATGCGAGTCTAGAGCTAGACAGTACCCCTTTGGGGACTCTCCATTTCTATCCTCGCGAACTTGTTCAGGAAACTCCGTCTCCTAAAGACCTCTGCCAAGCCCACGACTGCTACGCCCTTTTGCCATCTCTCGTATAAGTTTAAGTTGCTTTAAGCGCGATTGGTATCGCTCCAGCCGCTCCAATTCATTTTCCAATTGCAAGGTCTTAAACTTATACTTGATGTTATTAACCACAACTCCACGAACCTGATTCCGTATAGTGTATACGAATATGTCAGGTTCTTTCTGCAGTCGAGTAATAACCTCATCAATGCTTTTTGCCCCATCAAACAGACCTCGCACTCTTTCTGAAACTATCTCCTTCTTGGTTTTCCTACCCCTACCCTCCTGCTTATATCTCCGCAAAACCTGAAATTCTTTTTCTTTTCTCGTGTTACGGTCTTCAGATTTTCTATCGGTAAGTCCTTCTAGTCGTGAACGATTTTTTTCGAGGGTGTAGACTTTTGAATACTTAAGCATCGGGTATGCCTTGAGATGAAATTCCTCGAAAGAAATCAAGAGGGACTTCATCTTTCTAGTCGTCATGCGAACTCGTTTTTTTGAACGATACTTATTATGACTGTAAAGGATGTGGATATGGATATTTTGATCTTTTTCTGAACGATGGGCTTTGGACAACAAGACCGTATCACTAATGCCAGCCATCTTAATAAAGGTATCTCGCAAGTCAATGAGCATCTCTGTCGTTACATGTTCTCTATCTTTTGTATGGATACTAAGGACTGTATGATTGAGAGAAATGCCGTTAGAACGAAAATGTTTTTTGATGTACCAGAAATTTTGGAGAAACGATTTGTGGATTTCCTTTGGGATAATGAAATCCATATTTTGAAAGAGTGTCGTTTCATCATAGAGCAAAACATCCCGATTTTTATTCTGTAGAATGTAAGAACAGATTTGCTTGCTCGAATAAATCGATTGTTTTCCTGTCCTCGTTTTGAATTTGATGATCATGACTTATGAAATATGTTTAGCAACAGCAGAAAGTAATTTTTGAAGGAACATGGAGTCTTTCGACAAGTTGGAATCAATAAAGACGTCCAGTCTTTTGGGGATAAGGGCTTCACGGACAAAGTCATCAAGGACTCGAATTTGGTTTTTGAGTTCTTGTAACTCCATAAGTCCTGATTCAGTGGTAAACAGATGCGGAGCAATCCCTGATAGCTTGTTTTGAATCTGCCGAAGCAAATACTCAATATTGGAAATACTTTCTTCGTCTTGATGAATAAAGGTGGAAGATAAATACGCAAAGATGAGCGACTTGAGAAATGTCGCCATACGCATATTGTATTTCTTTGATTGCTCTTCCAGGTACTCCCATTCTTCAGGAGTAAAAGTGAGGGCTTTCTTTTTGGTTTTAGAACTAGTGTATTTTTTATTGTACTGCTTTTTGTAGGCTCTCCGAAACTCTTTCTTAAACTCGTTGAGCTGGTCGGTATTACCCTCTAAAATCCCGCTCTCGAAAATGCTGTCTCTCAAATTTTTGTTCATAGCAGATCGTGTTTAGGAATAGGAAGAATGGGGACTTTGTACCACTTGTTTGGTGGAACCCTTACTGGAGCAAGTCTTGTACGTTTTCTTAGTGAACGCTGGGCGTAGTACCCTCGTGTTTTCATAAAGTGTACTGGCTTGTTACGATACAAATACACGGCTGTCCCTGTTTTCATGTTAAGAAGTTCATCAATGGTGGCGAGTTCTCGATCACTCACATATTTTCTCTTATCCTCATTTGGGGAATCCATAATAAGGGAGCGCTTACCAAAGGCATGACTCATCTTTTGAGCAAGTTCATAACTGAAAGAAAAAATGATCTTAGTAGCCATACTTCCATTCCAAATTTCATGGTACCCTGATACTCCATACAATTTGGATAATTGAGCCTGCGCCTGCTGCAGAAGAAGCACCAAAATCACATTATAACGCCTAAGTGTAGTTGCCAACATGGGAAGATTCGGGACGTAATACTGGCCTGCTTCGTCCATTAGGCACATAACAGGTTTTTTGGGTTTATTCAGCTGAAAGAACTCAAACAGTTGCTGGAAAAATATGCTTAATAATGGGGCGTATATCGGAAGTTTTGCCTCTGACATAACGATGAAAAGAGCGGTTTTTCTTTTGGTTAATAGGCTAAAATCAAAAGTAGTTTTGGACGTTATAAATCCGATGCCCTCGTCAGTGAATGGCTCTAATGCAGCAAGGGCAGTAGCTATGGCAGAAGAACGGACACGCTCGTCCATATCTAGGATAGCGCCATACTCATTTACAATATCGTCATCCTCGCACCCAGCAACTATCTCATGAAGATGGTTCCAGTTGAGTACCAGGTTTCTCAAATTCACTAAATTCTGAAATTGTGGCTTTTGCTTCTTCAGAATACGAATGCCCGTGTATAGAATATTCTGTGCCATCAAATTCCAAAAACTATCCTGCTTATCACTTTTTAAAAGTGAGGTTTTGACCAGGGTTTGGGCTAATGCTTTGCAAGCACTATTACTGGTACACCGAGTAAAAGGATTCCAAAAAACCGATTCCAATAGTTTTATAAGATCCATTTTAACAGGTGTGATTCCACGTTTCCGTAAGTCTGTTGAGCACAAAGTCCACAAGTCAGAGTTCATATCTACCGTTACGGATGACCCGTTCCATTTAAGCAAACTGCACACCGACACTACACTGGTTTTACCGATTCCTGAGCGGCCTTCACAGATAACGTGAGATTTCGCATCGTGGATAGTTGTTTGCTGGTACCCATTTACGCAAACACCTTTATTAAAGACATTTATCAGCTTAAACCTCGCCCACCAAGAAAGTTTTCTTGCCTGGTATTTGCCACCTGCATTTGACCAAATCAAATTTGGATTGAACAGGATGGCAATAAGACTAAAGACGCATTTGATGACCAACAAGATCAATCGAAAAATTTCTTCGATAAGTTTCATATCGCGTTATAAAAAATGAAAAAATAATGTCCTCTCGATCCGCTCTTCCTCGTAAAAACTATCTCCTAAATATCTTTTGTAGGAGGCCAATAAAGGCTTCGATGATATTTCCGAGAAGCTGCACTAGTTCAGTAATTAGTTTGAGGAGCACTTCAGCGACGTTCCTGATCAGGAGACCAAAAAACTTCATCGTTTTGGAAAAAATAGCTGACTTTGGAAACATCAACTGAAGCACTAACCCATAAGCGAGAACATAGATTAGTATTACTATACCATACCCAATTATCTCGGCGAAATCAAAATGGAAGAATTTTTTATCGCCCACGACCGATGTCTTTTGATCGTGATTTTGATTTTCTTCTTTTTAGTTCTGCTAGTCTTCTCGACTTGGCGAGTTCCTTTCTTGCTAAATCAAACCCTTTAACCCATACTTCAAATTTTTCAGGGTTTTGCTGGCTTAACTTGATCAATTTTGCTCGCAAATCCGCTTCCAGTTCTGCTGGGCAAAAAAGGCCAAGGGTGTAGGATTTATGCAGGTTCTTGAATTTTTCTGTATTATTTACTGGATTACTTTTCATAGTGATACGCTTTTCTGATTCGTGAATTAATAAAAGCCAAAACGCTTCTTTTATCATAGATAAATGACCGCTTACCAAGAGCGCTATAAGCGATATAGCCCTTTGCTCTGTAAGTCGCCAAAGTGGTTTTTGACTTGATGTGCATCAAGGCCATAACCTGACTCTCTGAAATCCAAATCTGAGATTGCAATTCTTTTTTCTCTTTAAGGATACGGTCTACGATCTCCGACGCCATCTTATAAAATGTCTCTTCATCGCTAAGTATCAGTGTCCTAATTTCTCCTGATGAAATTTTCATAGTTCTGATTTTAGCTTAATAAAAACTTACATTATCACAGCCAAATGCCGAGAATACTTTTTCCCAGTAGATTGGAGCCAGCTCATGTGAAGTTTGACTATCCAAATGCGTGGCGGGCAAAACCACCGTTATCTCTGAAACTTGATCCATGCTTTTATCTGTAATATTATACTTCCTCTTTGCACGAATAATGTCCTTTTCTGCCCAATCCAAAATCTCATTATAGCTTTTGGCTTCTTCTACCCCATTACACCACATTGCCCTGAAGTCGCTGCACTCAAGCATATCGCTGTAGTAATAAATGAAGACATCTTTTCCTCTGTACTCTTCGGTTATCTCCTGAATTTGCTTGAGGCTTCCGATAATATTTGATCCCGAGCTTTGTTTCATCCCTGCATTGAATTTTTCCGTTAAGGACTCAATAAAATGCGCATCATAGCTCTCCTTCAATTCCTCCAATTTCATTTGAGCCATCTTTCTTTGCGTTGGATCGTGAGTTTGTATATCCTGTTCTGGAATTTCATACCGCATGACTTCTTTATTGCCATATTGAGCGGTATTCGAATAGATGTAGGAGGTAATAAAGATTGCCCCATGCTTCTGGTGCTTCTCAAACATCTTCGTTATCCATTGCTCATTTTTTGCTTGAATAAAACTATCGGACTTGGATGAAGTCGTTTTATCAACAAAAACTAAAACCACTTCGTCAGAAACAGAAATACTTTCTACTGGAGCGCAGCCGAGGGAAAAAACTATTAAAAAAGTAAGGGTAAAAAACTGAGTAAACATTCTCATAATAGATATTTATAAGGTTAGAAAATTTAAGATTTGGAATACTTGTTACTAATCAATTTGTTGAGGCGATTAATTTTAGCCTGACTTCTAATTTGCTCGCGTTTCATTCTCGTGAGCATCTGTACTTTTTTGGGGTAAGACTTTATCCGAGAAAGCTCTAGGGCAATTTGAGATTTGACCAAGTCTCGCTCTTTTTTGATGTCATACGCGTCGTGGTAGAATAAAGCGATAGCGAAAAGAATGGCGGAGCAGATAATACTTAACGTGCTTACCAGCATCAGTCCCAGTTTTTTGGCAAATTTTAGCACCAATCCATCTTCCGCTAAAAGTTCTTTTTGCAGCTTTCTAATCTCTGCTTGGATCGGAGCGATCTCTGGCGAATCCTTATCTATTTTTTGGATGGTTTTGATTTCGCTTTTAAGTAGCGCCACCCTAAACTCCTTTTTGTCATTTGCGAGTTTCTGCATCCGTGGAAAAATAAAACAGATGCTGTTGAGCAAAATGGCGATGGATAAACAAACAAAACAGATTTTTTGGAGGTTTCGTTTAAATGGATTGCTTGTCTTCATCCAGTCCTTGATATATTTTCTCTTTCCCCACGCCATTACCTTGGTAAAAGTGATAACCGCCAACGCCACAACAGCACTTTCCGCTTTTGGCATGCTAAAGCCGTAGTGACAAAGCACCATGAACGTTACAAACTCCGACAGCATCCCAAATAAAGAGAACAGATACATCTTGAACTTTTTTTGCTTGGTTGGGTAGCTAAGTTCCGTTGGCTCAAGGTTTAGCAAACTCAAAAAGTCTCTTCGCTTTTTATGATTTACCTCTTCAACAGATGCATGCTTGATTTCATCAGGAGTCCATGCAGGAAAATTAATGGACTCATCCGAGGTTATCGCCTCCGATCCTGCGATATCCAGTTCTCGCTCCAGCGTGAGATAGTCGATGAAATCGGGAGTCACATTTGTATATTCAGTACTCGTCGTCTCAATTTTGTGAGCAAAAGGATACTGAAAGTTTCCTGTGTCTTTTTTCTTGGTCATACATTATAAATTTTGGTTTGATAAATTCTTATTCTTCGTGGTTTGTGCTCGAATCGCTGTCTCTCAGCGCTCGTTTGGCCTTATCCGCTTCCTTTATCGTTTTTGCAGCGTGCTTTGGGTCTTTTTCTATCGCTCGCTTGACCGCATCATTAACTTTGGCCTCATTAGATCTTTTGAAGTGCTGATTCTCGAACTTCTCAAACTCGATTTCTTCTTCTCTGTATTCTTTCTTCTTCTTAAATATTTTCGTCTGTGCATCCAGCATATCATTTTCTGCCTTGAGTCCGTCTATTATGGTCTCGGCGTGTTCTTTTTGCACTTCTGCGATTGATGCAGTAGTATTTAATTCTTCTCGCTGGTCTAAAATTTTCTGCGCCTTATCGTTCGGGTAACAGTAAGCCAAGTCGACAAACAACTTGTCAAGCTCCACTAATCGTTGTCTCAAATCATAATGGTCCGTTACTGCAACTCCGTGTAATCTTTGGATCTCCACTACCTGTGGATCCAAATAACTTTTTTGATTATAGGCATCATAATCAAATCCGAATTCCTTCGACTTCAGCGGGTAAGCCTTCGGGTTGGTCGCTATCGTTTCTGTGACTATCAATTTTATCGAACGTGCGACATTGACCACCGTTGCCTTCTCTGACATCAGCCGTTTCGTGATATATAAATAATGATTCAATGGGCTAGCAATCTCTGATGAATATCGCCTCGTATGGCCCGCTAAGCCAATTACCCAATTTTTTATTCCATCTAAAAATGACATAACTTTAAGTTTAGGGATGGAGCACCTGCTCCATCCCGTGAGGAATTAATTTCTAAATCGAATTAACAGCCATCACGATGACTGCGATAGTTTCGACAACTTTAAGGATTGGATAAACCTGATGCAATTTGTTTTTCTTTTGTGCCATAAATTTTATTTTTTTTGATTTTTGAATCATTAAAAACACTAATACAAAAGAATGTGTAATCTATCCGAAAGGAAAGAATACCTTACGGAATACTATTGAGACAAGTAGGCTTTGATTTATGAAAATCACGTAGAAAATCACCACATAAAAATAATCTCAAAAAAAAAGCACTCACTAAGAGAAAACCATGAAGAAAAGTGCTAAGCTGTGGAAAACCTCAAGGAAAAGCGCCCTCTTTAATCTGGTATCGAGACGAGGAAAATGAAGAATCTTTAATTTAGTACTAAGAATTAATGCTTAATACATATTTGATTAATTCCTTGTATCTATTAGAAAGTTTTTTATGATAAATCTGAACTATAAAATCATTCTTTTCAAGGTAATTGTAATTCGGTTTTTCTCGACCTACTTTGTCGAGAAGCAATTCGGGTTCGGGAAACTTCGTACGAATTATGTTTTGTATTCTAACGGGCCCACTAGGTTTTTCATTCAAAAAACTATTTGCCCATTTTTTCAAGTAACTACGAATGTGTTTACATTGAATAATCCGTCTTGGATCTCGCAAGTCAACAAATGTTGGATGAGAAATATTATCACCCCAAAGGTCAATCAAATTACATCTTTTATTTTTTCCCAAAATGTAATCTTGAAAAGATTCCAGTTCATTCAAAATATTTCCTATTTCTTGAATTTCATCAGGATTCAAAAATTTAGTGGTGTACTTGGTTGGAATAGGATTGCCATCAAATCGATAGCTATTATATTCATCAACTTTCATCAACAAATTCGAGGAAGATCTGAAAAAACTCGGTTTATAAATCAAGGCAAAGTTTCTACTTTCAAGCATTTAAAATTGAGGAGAGGTAACATGTTTATAAATAATAAAAATTAATTAGTCAAGAAAAAATTGAGTAATGACAAAAATCATATCGACCTATTAAAAGAGGTAGTAATAAATCTTGAAAAAGAAGGGATTAATTATTTAGAATATTTTGACAAAAAAGAATTTTCAGAAAAAGCTTTAGAAAAAATTCACGACAAAATAAAAAATAAAGTTTGGTGCAATAGCTTAAACTTTTTAACCACTGATGAAATTCGCAAATTCACTGCAAAGAAAAACACACATAAATATCTCTACCCCAGTAACTTTGAAAAAGTAAGTCGAGGTGTTCGAATTAAAAAAACATTTATAACGCCAAAGATTAGTGGCATAGACGAAAAAACATTATTCAATTTTCTTAAGCCTATATTAAGTAAATCTGATACTGATTCAATCGGTGAGATAAGCATTCATGCTTTTCCTAATCCCAAAAACTGTAAACCAACTTACTCCTATTTAGCTCTTTATTGCAACAAATTTGGACTTCGTGGATATTTAGAAGAATTGACAGTTTTGGATGGTATAAAAAAAGTATTCCCAGATTCATTTGAAGAAATTTTAAAGAGAAAATCAAATTTAGAAATCGTCAAAATTGAAGAGAAGGAAAACGTTGGATATAAAGACGCTCAGGATATTCGATTTATATCTAACTCAGAAATACCGCTCAATTCGAACAGAGAAACTCAAATTATTTCTAATTATTCAGAAATAACTAAAGCTCAATTTGAAGAAAGAATACAATTCCTTGAAAAAAGAATTAGAGAACAGGATGAACAAATTAAACGAAAAGATGATCAAATAGCCATGAAGGATGAATTAATTATTCGAAAAGATGACCAATTAATTCGAAAAGATGACCAAATAGCCATACTACAAAATAAGATGAATTCAAAAATTAAGAATACAACCCAAAAAAACAAAAGAACTTGAAAAATAAATACAACAATAAACTAAAATCTGAATTCGCCATGATTCAATCAAATCAGTTTTACTTTCTTAAAAACAAACGTTATAGTTGGCACAAGCGAGCATTACTTTCAGGAGTTTTATCAGTTTCAGTCCTAAATAAATGGATCAAAAAAGAAATGGACTTTTTAATTCGTTTAGCATTAATAGAAAATGAGCCACTGGTTTCACCAAGAGCCTGTCTTGGTTTGATATGGACACTTTTCAATACAGTTGATTCGACCAATTTTGATAAGACCATCAGGTCTCTTAAAAAATTAAAAGATGTAAACCAAATAGAATCTTTCTTGATTCTTGCCTTTGAAGCAACTGTTTCTAAATCATGGCAATCAGAAAAAGATAAATCCTCTCAATTAAATCTTATTGGGTCACAATTACTTGAGCCATTTAGCGAGAAAAGTTCATTCCATGAAATAGACAAAACCAAATTTAAATCTTTAAAAGAAAAACGTGAGTTTTTTAAGCTGCTCAATGCATCACTTTCATTATCACACAATGAAAAAGAGCGTGTTTTTCTTTCGGTAAATAGGTTAAAACGAAATCAAATTGTAGATCTAATTCGAATATTCCATGAAGAGAAAACTAGGTTTAAAAAATTGAGTAAAGAAGCAGGAAAACAAGTAACGGAATTGACTTTTAATCGAGGAACGGAGGGAGTGATTCAAAATCTGTCGAATTTCCCTGACTACGTAAAAAAACTAAATAAGATTATTACAAAAAGAAAAACAGAAGAAATTGCCAAAGTACTATATGAAGTATTTCAAGATGATAGGTTGATAAAGCACTTGAACTTTAATGAACTCCCAAAGGGTATTGATAACGATGCAACTAAATTAAAAGAGATTTGCCATTATCTGATGGCAAATAATAAGTTTAAAGAAGCCAAACGGAATTATCGAAAAATATTAAAAATCGATGAGAATGATTTCACTTCACTTTATAATATGGGCTACATTCAAAGTAAACTTGGATTCAAAAAAGATGCAATCAAGTTTTATAAAATAGCGACAAAAATAAAACCCGACGATGCTAGTGTTCATTACAATCTTGGAGTTGTCTTAGAAAATGTGGGAAGTAATGAAAGAGCGTTAGAATCGTATAGTGCTAGCTTAGAAATAATACCTGATAAATTAGAGGCACTTCAAAATATTGCATTAGTACAGCTTAAACAGAATAAAAGTGATGAAGCTTTACTAAATATGTTAAAAGCCGTTGAACTCAAATCTGATGATCCACTCATTATAAGTCAACTTGCCAGTATTTACAGCGAAATGGGGGATTTTAAAAAGTCTTTAATCGAATATAATAACGCCTTATCACTTCAGCCTGATTTTCAACCTGCACTATCAGGGAGAGCTTGGCTATATTTCACAAATAGGAAATACAGAGTAGCAAGACAATACTTCATAGAAAATCTTAAAGTGAGGATGAATAAACATGATATCATGAATCTCGGACATTGTGAATTAGTTCTGTATGGCGAAAATAGTGCCTTAAAGTATTACGAGCAAAGCCTTGATCTGTGGGAATGTTCAGAGGAATTTTTTGAAGGCATGAATAGTGATTTGAAGTATTTAGAAAAAATTTCAAAATCAAAATTTGAAAAGATTATTCAAAAGCTTAAAAAATATTGTTCTCAGAGATTAACTACGGTCGAGTAAAGTGCAGAGAAAAGAAATTTTTGAATCGTTTCCAAGGTATAATAGGTACTTTTAATTCATCCTATTAAATCAGCCCAGTAAAACTCCAAACATTTTCATTCCATGGATTTTAAAAAATTTGATTCTTTAGATGATATACTTTTGTACACCTATAAAAAAACCTTGGCAAATGATATTGAAATAGAAGGAAAAAGAGGTTCGATATTGGAACTACATAACTTTGCATTCACGTTAAACAATCCAAGATCAAGAACTTCTTCCTCCCTAGATAGAAGATTAGTTAAAAGTAAGTTCGCAGAATTTGCGTGGTATTTGAGCGCAGATCCCGATAAAACAGAAATAGTAAAATATATAGATGCTTACAATAAGGAAGAGGCGGAGAATAAAAAGATTTTAGGTGCCTATGGTCCAAAAATTTTTGGTAACGTTAATAAGGTATCTCAATATGATCGAGTTGTAGGACAACTAAAGAAAAGAATGAGTTCAAAACAAGCCTACATTTGCATAAGTGAAATTGAAAACTACAAGATCAGAACAGAAAAATTTGCAAGTCCTCCATGCACCATAGGATTACATTTCTTAGTAAGAGATAAGAAATTACATTTAACAGCATTCATGCGAAGTAATGATGCATATTATGGTTTACCCCATGACTTATTTTGCTTTACAATGCTTCAGGAAATGTTATCAATTGAACTTCAGCTTGAATTAGGAACATATAGTCATGTGTGCACCTCAATGCATATTTATAAGAAAAATTTGCCACGAGTTAAGAAATACATTGAAGAGGGCCATTTTGAGATGATAGAAATGCCAGAAATGCAAAATCTTGATGATGATCAAAGAGATATTGTCACAAAAGCATTCATGAAACCTGAATTAGAATTAGATATTCAACCACTACCACCCTATTGGAAGGACTACAGTTTCTTTTCTTTTAAATATCAAGAAGAAAATCTTGATAACTGGATATCAAAGTTTTCAACTGTAGGTCTAAAGAACATAGCCATTAATTCTATTACCGATTAAAAGTAATAAACTATATATGATAGAGACATGGAAGAAAGCAATTAATGAAGTATTTGGATTTGACTTACCAAATAAGAATTTAGATGTTCTTGCCCAACAAACTAAGGACAGTATTAGCAGAATTCAAATCTATAAGGCTTATAAACGGAGAGCATTAAATGCGGACGAAAATGGTTTATCGTATTATCAATCCTACGTTCCTTTTGTTTTGAGCCAACGCTCGAGTATAAAATCAAAAGAAAAAGTTTGGCTTCTTTTCTTGGCAACATACTTCGGGAAAAGTAATTCCTCCAAATGGGAATTATTTAAACGTTCGGCATTCGATAATTCTAAAAATCTTATTTCCTACTCAAGCATTGAGGGGGACAGAGAAAAATATTTCAATCATTTACGCTCTTTTGATTTTTATAAAAATGCCAATTATTCTAATCATCGAAAATTTATCGCTAAAAAATTAGACGGAGATAAAGGATTTATTAGATCAGCTAATTTTCTCATGGACAATATAGAAGATTATATTTTTGATCATCCCGAGAAATTTGATATTGTCTATAATTCAGCTCTAAAAATTCCGAATTTCGGAAGAATGGGTGCATTTGATTTTACTTCTAGCTTGTGCAAGTGTGCGTGTAATGTTTTAGAACCCACTGATCTTTATTTAAAAAACAGTACAGGCCCTTTAATAGGAATTGGAGAATTATTGAAAATTGGAGAAATTGAAAATCAATCCAAAAAAGATAAAGTAAAACTGGGTAATGATTTACTAGTATGGTTCATTGCCAATACTAATATATTTATGTGTGCTCAGGTACTTGAAGATGCCATTTGTAATTGGCAAAAATCACCAGCGAAGTATAAAAAATATTTTGGTTAATAGATTTTATCAAATTCCACCTTTCTATAAAGTTTTTGAAAATAACTATATGGAGCTAATTCCGTTCTATGAATTTGGGCAACAAGTAAAGACGGCGATATATCATACTTTACCCCAAGCCGAATGATCTGATCATACCTTCGGCAATTTTTTTTCAAATCATTGCACAAATCTTCAGAGAACAATAATTCTTCAACAAAGTTATTAGCTTCTTCCTCATAGAATGAATTAATGGTCGGATCGGAAGCAAGTGTGAATTCGTCATCTGAAAAATGAATTATTGGTTGCTTTATACTATGCAGTAAACAATGCGCCAATTCATGCAATAGTGTAAACCAAAATGCGGCATTTTTTTTATACCTATCAGTAATTACAATAAGACGGTATTTTTTTAGCAACGATTTAGTAAACCCTGAAACGCCAAGTCCACTTTTACTTGGGCTTAGTATTAAAATAACTCCACAACTTTGTAGTGCAGATTTTAGTTTCGGAATAACGTTTTCAACTGAATTTATTTTGGATAAAGCTAAAATAGATCCTAAATTATTATTTAACGTTTCTCGACTGAAAACGGGAACTTGATTGTTAAAAATTTGATTTTCGGCTATAATCTCACAATTTCTAACCCAACTTGCTAATTTTTCAGGTGCAGGCTCAAATTTTTGTGACTTACTGTACATGATTTGAGGTTTCTCAAAATATTCTGATATTAATTTTTCAAAAGTGGAAACCTTAAAATGATCTAGTAACCCATCAATGCTTATATTTCTATTTCGAGAAAGTTTTTCAAGAATGCTTTTATGGTCATTTAAAACTTGTGTGTTTAACAAATCTTTTTGCTCATGAAAATCATCGAATCTATTTTTCCAAAATTCTTCACTTCCGCCCAATATACTGCTGAGGCTGAATGCTAGCTTCTTGGTAATTTGAATTTTATCGTGCAACAACTCGGAAAATTCTATGCTATCCAACCCCAGACTTTCCTTAAAAAGGCTGAGATTTATATTCTTCTTAAAAATTAATCTTAATACGGTTTCACTTGGAGGCGCAAGCCATTCTGCAGTATCTGCTCGTAGCAATGATTGAGTCATACGGAAAAAGATTTAACACCCATGATCTGTAAATCTATTTTTCTTATATCTAATATCTGAATTCTTTTAATACGATTCAAATCTTGCCCATTTAATTTACTAATGCTACGAAAAATGATCGCTATTTGATCTTCTTCAATTGTATAGATTGATTCTCCTGTATTAAGTTGATCTAATTCAATCTTAAATGGAGTTTCATTGAGATTTGGAGAAGCTCTTAAATCGGAAATCAAACTTCGTATCAACAAGATTTCTTCACTTGAAAAAACAGTATCTCCCACTTCATAAAGTAAGCTACAAAGGGTTCTTAAGCCTTGAGAATGATATGATACCGTCATACCCTATTCAACCTACGAAAAACACAAATGGTTCAAATAAGCTTTATTCGTTTCTAAAAATAAAAAATCAAATGAGTCTGTTTGACAATAGTTCGACAAAAAGGAAAAGGAGTTGAAAAATTATTTTCAACTCCTTTTTAAATACCTGTAAATCAATGATTTACATTGTCGGGGCGGCAGGATTCGAACCTGCGACCCCCTGCTCCCAAAGCAGGTGCGC
>JAHDCZ010000028.1 GCA_020629615.1 Saprospiraceae bacterium | reverse complement strand
TTGATAGCCTTTCTATTTTCTATTTGAATAAGACCATACCAAGTCAACTGAGTATTAAGGAAAGTGGAGTATACGAAGTTATTGCTCATATAAATAGTAATCCGAAATCAAATTATTATCCTCCTGATTATCCAAAAGGAGTAAAGGTACAAATGATTGCTCGGACCGAAAACGGAAAAATCGTCAGCTTGATAGCTCCGTTTTATAAAAACAGAGAATACCTCCAAAAGAAGAACTAACAATAATTCATCGATAATTTCATTACAACAGTCTAATCCTTGAAACTGATTCTTCTTTTCGAAGGTTAAGAAAAGAAAAGCAAGATGAAAAAGTATAAGGTAATCAAGTTCAGCAACATGTGGTCCACAAGAAGTTTAAAAGAAGAAGTGGAGTACGTTTTAAACGAAAAAACAAGAGAAGGATACGAAATCGTTTCGGTTGCGTTTGGTGTAAATTTATGGTGGATGCCAACGGCCTTTATTACTATTTGTCGATAAGACACTGCCAAAATCTTTACTCCCCTATTCATTTTATATCTTGGTTTCAAATCAAATATTATGAAACGAATAGTATATCTAATGCTTTTGGGACTATACCTCTGTTCATGTACTAAAAAAACGATACTTCTGGAAGAACCCACTTTTGATGAATCTCCACTCAATGTAAAAATTGACGAAGCTTCTTCTCAAAAAATGACGTGCGAACCAAGTATTGCGATTAGTCCAATCAACTCGGAAATCATCGTAGCTGGATCTGTATTAAATCAAGTATACCTGTCAAATGATGGTGGTAAAACTTGGAACATTAATCAAATGAAATCAAGTTCAGGAGTTTATGGTGATCCAGTCATTCGAGCTGATTATGAAGGAAATTTCTACTATGCTCATTTATCTAATCCTACTGGAAACGCCTGGTCGGATGAAGAATTTCTGGATCGGATTGTAGTGCAAAAATCTACTGATAATGGAATCACTTGGAATGATGGTTCGTTTACTCCTCCAAACAGTCCTAAAGATCAGGACAAAGAATGGTTGGCAATAGATCCGAGTGACAATACCGTGTTAATGTGTTGGACAGAATTTGATTTATACAACAGCAAGAACCCTGAGGATAAATCGCGAATACTATTTGCAAAATCAACAGATCGTGGAGAAACGTGGACAAAACCTTTGGCCATTAGTGAGATAGAAGGTGACTGTTTAGATGGAGATCAGACCACTGAAGGTGCTGTTCCTGCGGTTGGCCCGAATGGCGAATATTATGTTTGTTGGTCAATGGATGGAAAAATTTATTTTGACCGTTCATTGGATAAAGGAAAAACTTGGCTCGCAAAAGATAAAATTGTAAGCGATCAACCTGGTGGTTGGGCCTTTGAAATTCCCGGAATTTCCAGGTGCAATGGTATGCCGATTACTGAAGTTGATTTAAGCAATGGACCAAACCGAGGGACGATCTACGTCAATTGGAGTGATCAGCGAAACGGAGAGGATGATACTGACATATGGATTTCAAAATCTACGGATCGTGGTGATACCTGGTCAAAACCAAAACGAGTCAACGACGATGCACCAGGCAAACATCAATTTTTTTGCTGGATGGATGTCGACGAATCAACTGGTTTTATATACACGGTATTTTACGATCGCAGAAACCATAGTGGAAATGAAACCGACGTTTTTATAGCCTACTCGACAGATGGCGCAGAAAGTTTTAAAAACATCAAAATCTCTGAATCGCCATTTAATCCAAGCAAATTGATTTTTTTTGGAGATTATTGTGACATTTCAGCTGTCGATGGCAAGGTACGACCGATATGGACACGTGCTGATAAGTTCAAACTTAGTATTTGGACGGCATTGATCGACAACTTGAAATAACAAAGGTTTACTCAATCGTTATTGCACTTACAAAACGATCTGATAATTCGATCACTTCATCCTGTTGTTCTATAGTATGTATCTGAGGATTTGCTTCTAAATCATAGACCGTATCTAAAGCAAGCATTTTATACAAATCAATGGTAATAGGAATCGTCTTAGTAGAATTAGCTACGACACTTAAGTCTCCCGTAATTTGCAATTCTGCTAGGGCCTCGTCTCCACCGATATGAAGCGCCATTCCTTGTTCAAAACTTCCATTATTATCAAGGTCAATATTACCCTCAACTTTTATAAAAACATAGCTTGACCATCCTGGCCAATATTCCTGCGAAAGAGATAAGTCATTATCCGATGAAAAGTCAGCGGGCACCATAGCATTTTTAACAGGATTTACTCCAAGCAAAAATGCAAGAATGGAATACTGACCTTCTTGAGCTGTAATACTATGTGTATAACCCACATTTGACTTTGCTGTTGTTGCATTAGAATTGGTTAAATCAATGTAATCCACTGTATTTAAAACTTGCTCGTCTCCTCCTGATAAAGTGACATCCGTCATATAAAAGCTAACTCTGGAAAAATTGATTCTTAAGCCGTTAGGTAGCGTATAAGGTTCTAGCATGACCAAAGGATCACCTGCAAATCTCAGCTTATAGTTTAAGTCAAGAACTCCATTTCCCTTAGGATCATCACCACAAGATGACATGAATAGTCCTAAGCAAAGTACAAGTGATAAGTATTTTAAAGTCTTCATCTATTTATTATTTTATATAATAACGAACTAAAAGATTGTTCGTTTGTTTCAAACAGAATTAAATAATATTAAATTCTTTCTATTATTAACATGATCGAGACAAATCCTGCACTTATTGACAATAAAATATTCCAATAATTTGGATTCAATTTTAGAACTTTTATCCACAAGAAATTAAGGCTCATTATTAAGGCTATAATAATCAATTGTCCTAGTTCAACTCCAATATTAAAAGAAAATAATCCGGAAATAAAACTCTCATCTTCCATCACTAAGGATTTAAAATAACCTGAGAATCCCATTCCATGAATTAATCCGAAGAGAGCAGCCATGGAATAATGAATTTTAATATCAATAGATTTGCTCCAACTGGTCAAATTAAAAATCGCAGTCATCAATATTGTCACAGGGATCAAAAACTCCACTAATTTTGAAGACATATTAATCACTTCCAAACTCGCCAATGCTAAGGTTAAAGAATGACCTAAAGTAAATGCGGTTGCCAATAAAAAAATTTCACGCCATTGAGTCCATTTATATAATGCACAAAGTGCTACTAAAAAGAGAATATGATCGTAGCCATTAATATCTAATATGTGATCAAAACCAAGTTCTAGATAAACTTTCCACATAAGGCTATTCTTAATAAACTTTATTTGTACTCAAAGATAACTCAATTACGAGATCTTTCCATTTTGAGGCTCCGTACCAATCTCCAATTCATGACATGAGCAATAGCTATGCAGATACCAGCCATAGAAGTACCTATGATTTCAAAAACACCATGAAATTGCAATGCAATAAAAAACATCGTGAAACCTAAAGCTGCCAAGATCATAGGATATAATTGCTTATGCACGTTTTTGTAGTTTTTATACAAGGATTGAAATGCAAACAAAAGACTAAAACTTATGAAAAAAACCTCTAACCAAAAGTGATTCATCCACTCCGTACCAATTAATCCAAAACCAATCAATAATGGCAACGCTGCACAATGTACGGCACACAACGAGGAGGTGAAAAATCCCGCAAAATCTAAGTTTAGAGTGAAAAATTGTTTCATAATTTAATGCAACTGCGTTGCAAGTATACAACTTATTCCCTGCAAATGCAACAGTATTGCAAAAGATTAGTCGGCACAATCTGCACAAATTCCTTTCATGATAACATCCATACTTCGCACCTGAAAACCTGTATCATGCTTAATCGCAGGTATTTCAAGAGAATCCAAACAAAATGTACTCCCGCAGTGATCACAATTGAAATGAGCATGTTGATCATGATGGATATGTTCATTACATCCAGCATCACACATTGCAAACTTCTGAACATTCGTCCCGTCGACCGCTTTATGAATAATTCCCTTGGATTCAAATGTTTTTAAGGTGCGGTACAAGGTAATCCTATCGATATCATTCAATTTCAATTCTATATCTTGGCTGGAGAGCGCTGATTTTGAATCACGAATCACCACTAAAACCATCTCTCTTATCGGAGTAATTCGGAGTTCATGTTGCTTTAATATGTCATGAATTGTATTCATTATTCTATACTTGCCATAATTTCTTTCATTTTGGAAATGCCCTCATTTGACATTTTGACCAAAGGTAATCTCACTTCTTCCGCACAAAGCCCCTTTAAACTTGCAGCGGCTTTTATGCCTACTGGGTTTCCTTCTTTATATAACCAATAATGAAGTGGAAATGTTTGTTGATTAAGTCTTCGAGCTTTTTCAAAATCATTATTAAGTCCAGCGCGAATCATTTCTGAAAATGATCCAGGAAAAACATTGGCTACCACCGAAATAACCCCATCCGATCCACAAGCTAGGCCAGCCATTGCTGTGGGATCATCACCAGAGGTCACTAAAAAATGATCTGGCATATTTTGAATAATATGCGTCATTTGCTCCAGATTTCCCGATGCTTCTTTTATTCCAATAAAATTTTTAGATCCTTCAGCCAATCGAACCGTCGTTTCCCATGTGATATTAGATTGTGTCCTTCCCGGCACATTATAGATCATTACAGGAACAGGTGAACATTCGGCTACAGCCGCATAGTGTTTATAAATTCCTTCTTGACTTGGCTTAGAATATTCTGGACTTGAAGACAAAATTCCACTAATGCCGCTAAAATCAAATCGTCCTATTTTATCCATTATGGCTTGCGTATTATTACCACCAAAACAACCCGCCAAAATCGGTTTTCTACCCGCATTCTTTTCAACAACAAATCGCAAAATCTCTTTTTGTTCTTCTTCTGTTATGGTTGCTGCTTCTCCCGTTGAACCCAGAGGAACCAAGTAATCCACTCCTCCTTGAATAACATGTTCAATCAAGCGAGCATATGCTTCGTAATCGATACGAGTTTCATTAAATGGAGTGATCAATGCAACTCCAGTGCCAACAAAATTTTGATTCTTCATTGATTAAAACTTAGTTAGGTATAACGAAATGCTCATTTCAAATAGTGTTCTAATCTTTTTGGCTTTCGCCGAATGAGAAAACCGCTTGGTTTATCATTTTTTCTTATTCTTTTTTAAGTCAAAATGCCCCATCTTACTGTATTTAATTAATCGCTCGTTAATCCGTTGATCTGGCGTCTTTTCGATTAATTCCGCTAATTCTTTTCTAATATGAGTTTTTAAAACTTTCGCCATTTTTTCAGGATCAGTATTCGCTCCACCTAATGGTTCTCTCAAAATATCATCGATCAAACCAAATTCTAACATATTTTCGGCCGTCAATTTTAGTGCCTCCGCTGCGGCCTCTTTGTGATCCCAACTTCTCCACAAAATAGAAGAGCATGATTCTGGAGAAATTACTGAATACCAAGTGTATTCCAACATAAAAACCCTATCTCCTAATCCTATTCCTAATGCACCACCTGAAGCCCCTTCTCCAATTACATAACACAGAATGGGAACTCTCAACTGCGCCATTTCGTACAAATTTCTTGCGATTGCTTCAGCTTGACCTCTTTCTTCTGCCTCAATGCCAGGATATGCTCCTGGCGTATCGATCAAGCAAATCACTGGCATATTAAATTTTTCTGCCATTTTCATCAATCGCAATGCTTTACGGTATCCTTCGGGGTTTGCCATACCAAAATTACGGTACTGACGCATTTTGGTATTTACTCCTTTTTGATGTCCCATAATGACAACCGATTGATTTCCAATCTGACCAATTCCACCAATTATTGCCTTATCGTCACCAAATCGTCTATCACCATGCAATTCGACAAATGATTTACACATTTGCTGAATATAATATTGAGTGTACGGACGTTCAGGATGTCTAGACAACTGAACCTTTTGCCATCCTGAAAGATTAGAATATATTTCCTTCTTTCTTTTATTGATCTTGGTTTCCAACTCCGTAATCTTGTCACTTACGTCGATATCACCTTCAATACTTACTTGCTTGATTTTTTCAAGCTGTTCGTAAAGCTTTTCTAAAGACTGTTCAAATTCTAAAAAGACCATAGCTTTGGGTTTCACTTATTAATCATACTGTCGAAAGTACTCAAAATGGCTTCTAAATTAGCAATTAAGTTTTGATACAAAAGAGAAAAACAGACTTATTCCTAAACTAGAACTAAATGCCAAATACAAAAACACAATGAACTTTATTTAGATTAATCTAATTTTTATTTTCGGCTAACCAAAATACAAGGGCGATTATCTTCAAAATATTTACCATACCAGCTCACAAGTGTGTATTTTTAAATTCTAAATCTTTTTGCAATGAGTATAATTGAAATGAAAGTGCCCACGATCGGAGAGTCAATCACTGAAGTTACCCTCTCTCAATGGTTAAAAAAAGATGGTGATTATATTAACATCGACGAACCAATTTGTGAATTCGAATCAGATAAAGCTACCTTAGAATTTCCGGCAGAAGCTGCGGGTAAATTAATCTATGTTGCTGCAGAAGGAGATGATTTAGAAATCGGAGCGCTAGTTGCAAAAATTGATACTAGTGTTGCCGCACCTACTTCAGCACCTCAAGCTCCTGCTTCTACACCTTCTGAGAGTCCTGTAGTTCAAAAATCAACTGAAGTTGCAAAAGAAAATTATGCCACTGGTCATCCATCGCCTGCAGCAGCAAAGATTCTCAGAGAAAAAGGAATAGAAGCCAGCAATGTGACCGGTAGTGGTAAGGATGGCAGAATCACTAAAGCCGATGCCGAAAATGCTCAAAGCAACAAAAAATCAACTCCTGAACCAACGGCTACCCCAGTGCTACAGGTAAAAGATTTTAGTAGAGCTACGAGAAGAGAAAAGATGAGCAGAATGAGAAGAACGATAGCTTCTCGACTTGTTTCTGCAAAAAATAATACCGCCATGTTAACCACTTTTAATGAGGTTGACTTAACGGAAATCATAAAACTTAGAAAAACATACCAAGAAAAATTCGTTGAGAAATATGGAATCAAATTGGGATTCATGTCACTCTTCTCCAAAGCTTGTGCTCAAGTACTCTTGGAAATGCCTGCAGTAAACGCTCAAATCGATGGAAATCAATTGATTTATCACGATTATGCCGATATATCAATCGCTATATCAACACCGACAGGATTGGTTGTCCCACCTGTTCATAATGTTGAATCCTTAAAATTTCACGAAATCGAATATAAAATCAAGGAGCTAGCTGGCAAAGCCAGGGAAGGCAAGCTTAGTTTGGACGAAATGACAGGAGGAACATTTACAATAACAAATGGTGGAATCTTTGGATCGATGATGAGTACACCGATCTTAAACGAGCCTCAATCCGCTATCTTGGGAATGCATACCATTCAACAACGTCCAATGGCGATCGATGGTGAAGTAAAAATTAGACCAATGATGTATCTTGCATTATCTTACGACCACCGAGTAATTGATGGAAGTACATCAGTTACTTTTTTGGTAAAAGTTAAAGAGTTACTCGAAGATCCTATGACCTTAATGATGGAATTATAATGACTTTAGGCGATTTTTTTATTTGGATTTCAAATCATCCAATTGGAGTATTGACATTCTTCTTGGGTTTACCGATTACTGCAATACTTGCTGGAATAATGGGCAAGGGAGAAGGAAATCTATCACCCTGGAAATATCTCTATTCCACCTTAATTTACCTAACCGCTATTCCTGGGATATTTGCTGTAACTCTGAATGTCTATCTTTTTCTCTTTGAGAAGCAATCTATCATGGAGGCAAATATGTATACCCAAGTATTGCCCATTATATTCATGTTCATTACCTTTTTCATCATTAATAAAAATGTTCAATTTGGTGAAATACCTGGCTTTGATAAAATTAGTGGACTTGTTATGGCAATTTTAGCAGTCATGTGTTTTATGTGGATTCTTGAGAAAACACACATTTTTGTCATTAGCATTATGCCATTTTACTACGTAATTTTCATCTTCTTAGCCCTATTGTTACTTATCCGACTAGGAATGAAACGTTTTTTTCGTTAAATTTCTTAGAATAGTGGGCGTTTTAGCCACTAATCGTGTCTTGATTTATGAAACTATGACCTATTTCCTGTCAATAGTTTACAATTATTCAATAGAATAATAAGATTTTAAATATATTTGTTTTTATAATATGTTAGCTATGCGACAATTTTTACAAAAACTTATTTTCTTGGTAATTTTAATAATAAGCCAGGATGCTTTTAGTCAGCACTCGATAGCAAGAGAATGGAATGAAGCCAATCTATTTGCCATTCGAAACGATTTTGCACGGCCAACAATCCATGCAAGAAATCTATATCATGTTTCACTGGGAATGTATGATGCCTGGGCAGCTTACGATGATATTGCTGAAACTTATTTTTTAGGTAAAACTGTCCAAGGCTTTGATTGTCCTTATTTAGGTATGGAAACGCCAACAGATATTAAAGCAGCTAGAGAAGAAACGATTGCTTATGCAGCTTATCGCATTCTGTCACAGCGATATTTCCTTTCCCCTGGATTTCAAGAAACTCAAAACTATTTTGATTCTTTGATGATGGCTCAAGGTTATGATATAAATATATCATCAATCAATTATGTTGTCGATGGTCCAGCAGCTTTAGGCAATTATATTGCTGATAGAATTATTGCTTTTGGTGCTCAAGATGGCTCCAACGAAAATTTCTTTTACAGCAACCTGTTCTATCAGCCAGTAAATGATCCCATGGTTATGGCCTTTCCTGGAAATCCAGATATTGAAGATCCAAACCGATGGCAACCCTTAACTTTAGACATATTTATTGATCAAGCAGGAAATCCAATACCTTTTGATACTCCTGCTTTTTTAAGTCCAGAGTGGGGACAAGTAGCACCTTTCAGTTTAAAGCCAGAAGATGCCACTGTTTACCAAAGAGATAATTTTGATTATATCGTTTATCATGATCCCGGAATGCCTCCCCACATTCAGTCGGATCCAGGAGCTGCATTAAGTGATCCTTATAAATGGGGATTCGCTCTAGTCTCTATATGGGGTGCACACCTCGATCCTAATGATGGCGTGATGTGGGATATTTCTCCAGCTTCCAATGGAAACAATCCTGTGCTACCCACTACTATTGAAGATTTACCTGATTTTTATAAATTTTTAGAAGGCGGTGATCAAAGTTTAGGTCGACCAATGAATCCAACGACAGGTATGCCATATGAACCTCAGATGGTTCCACGTGGTGACTATGCCAGAGCATTAGCAGAATTTTGGGCAGATGGACCCGATTCAGAGACTCCACCTGGTCACTGGTTTGCGATCATGAATGAAGCAATTATGGATCACCCTGCTTTTGAAAGAAGATTTGGTGGAGTCGGACCCGTCATCGATGATCTAGAATGGGATGTTAAAGCTTATCTTTTGATGGGAGGCAGCATGCATGACTGTGCGATTGCTGCTTGGGGCATTAAAGGATACTATGACTATTTACGTCCAGTTTCTGCTATACGATATATGGGTGATCAAGGTCAGAGTTCCGATCCAAATTTATCAAATTACCACCCACATGGACTTCCTTTGGTTCCTGACTACATCGAAGTAGTAGAAGCGGGAGACCCTTTAGCTGGAGATATGGGTGAACATGTAGGAAAAATTAAATTGTTTACCTGGAAAGGACCTGACTATATCCAAGACCCAGAAGTGGATCAAGCCGGTGTAGGGTGGATTTTATCCGAAAATTGGTTCCCTTTCCAAAGACCAAGTTTTGTCACCCCTCCATTTGCTGGTTACGTTTCTGGACATTCTACTTATAGTCGATCCGCTGCCGAACTTCTTACCTTACTCACAGGTGATGAATATTTCCCTGGTGGAATGGCAGAGTTTGAAATTAAAAAAAATGAATTCCTCGTTTTTGAAGAAGGTCCAAGTGTTGATTTTACACTTCAATGGGCAACATATAGAGATGCTTCTGATCAGACAAGTTTATCTCGAATATGGGGGGGAATTCATCCTCCAGCAGATGATATACCCGGTCGCTTAATCGGAGAAAAAATTGGTGTCGATGCTTTTCATCATGCCGTACCATATTTCTATAAAGATGAAGACAATGACGGATTTTTCAGCTATCGTGATTGTGATGATTTAGATGCCACCATATATCCGGGAGCACCAGAATTATGTGATGGCAAAGACAATGATTGCAACGGCCAAGAAGATGACGGAATTCCATTCTTCTTTTATTATGAAGACCTAGACAATGATGGGCATGGAAACCCTAATGTCTTTGTAGAAATTTGTGAAACTTTCGCTCCCCTTGGTTTTGTCGATATCGATGGAGACTGCAATGACAATGATCCTGAAATTAATTCTAGCCTTACCGAAACGTGTGATGGAAAAGATAATGATTGCAACGGTGAAATTGATGACAGTATCCCCTATTATAACTATTACGCGGATGATGATGGTGACGGTTTTGGAAACATAGCTGTAAATATTTTTGTATGCGATGAAACACCTCCAGCAAATTATGTAACAGACAATACCGATTGTGACGATCAAAGCGCATTAAGTTATCCAGGAGCGCCAGAATTATGTGATGATATGGATAACGATTGTAATGGCTTGATCGATGACAACATTCCGTACTACAAATATTACAGAGATGAAGATCAAGACGGTTTCGGAAATCCCGATATTTCAATAGAAATTTGTTTAACAGAACCAACAAGTGGATACGTCGCCGACAATACTGATTGTAATGATAGCAATGCTTTGATCAATCCAGGCATGACTGACATTCCAGATAATAATCAAGATGACGATTGTAACGGTTTGGATTTCTCTAAGATTACAAATTATTATCCAAATCCCGTCGCCGATCAACTTATCATCAACTATGATTATTCTGGAGAATTGAATCTAAGAGTTTTTGATTTTGCGGGACAATTGGTCAAAAGACAAACTTTGACTTTTGATTACAATCGAGTAATCGTTGATGTTCGCGATCTTCACGGTGGTGTTTATGTTTTTGTCATTGAAGACGATAATGGTGAGAATTTTCTTAATGAAAGGATTATTATTCTAGATTAAAACTTTTTTGGAAATGATATAATGAGGCTGGCTTGTATAAAGATGGCCTTTTTGATTTTGCGACTTTCGTCGAAAGCCAGACTAAATAATCCAATTATTACCAAACAATTGTATTTTTAAATAAACCAAATTGAAAATTTTAATATGATAACTAAAAAGATTTTAATTACACTCGCTTTATTCACTTCTATTTTTGTACTAAGCTGCGGAGGAGATGAAGATGGCCCCGAAAATAAGGTTATGGATGTTTGTTTCAATGGTGATATTCTAGAAACTCCAGGAAATAATCTAGATGCCAATACAAGAATTGGGATTTTATGGAACAATAACGATGATGATGGCTCTTTGATTTTTTTCTTGGGTGAAGCGAATATCGATCTTTCGAATAAAACATTTTCTATTTGTATTGACAGTACTATGTTACCAGATAAATTTACGCTGGGAAGCGAAATATTACCTCTAGAGGAAGATTCTAAAGCCACAATTGGATATGTCTTAGCATTCGAAAGTGACGATTTTGTTGAAGGCACTTATACACAAGATGACTTTTCAGCTACAATTGCAGAAGTTGGTTGGGGAACAGGAAATATCATTTATAAAGCTCCAGATTATAATCCAAGCTTGGATATAACAGGAGTAATTGATGACTTTCCCCTTGGATTTAGTATTGCCGGATGTGATTATGATACTGGTGAAATTCATGATGATTTGATCTATGAAGGTGCCGAAAAATTGGAAGTTTACATCGGATCTTTGGAAGAAATTGAAGCAGTGTACGGTAATGATCCGAGGTGCAATTTCTATTAGATTCTCACTGGATCAGATCGTATTAAGAAAAATTCATTCAGACCATTTGGTTTTTGAGTGGGGTATTATTGAATGTTGTTCAATAGTATCTAGAACTTGCGATCGACATTATCCTCGTTAACTATCAACGTATAATAATTAAGGATTTAGTTTTGAATAATCCAGTACTACTTTGTATGATCCTTAAGAAATAGGAACCACTTTCTATTGATTTTTAAATGAAAAATATAACGAACATTTTCATTTAAAATTAATATTCATGAATTAACGTGCCTCAAATATCGATCCTAATACCTAAACTATTCAAGGGCTCTCTCAGTAAGTTATAATGTGAAGACCAACCAAAATATTCGTCTCCAGAATTAATACGATAATAAAATCCAAATCTCGTGTTTGCCAAAATTTCAATTCTCTTATAAAGTTTATAAGTGACTTGAAATACTGAGGCCAAACCAAATTCATTTGTTTTTATTTTGTTGACTGAAAAAACACCATAATCAGTCCAATACTCTCCGTTGTAGCGGATACGTTGAAATAACATTTCCCCTCCGTACTGTAAGGAGAACCCTTTTTTGGAATAAAATAGTTTATTCATTCCAAGCCCTAATTGTAAGCCTTCCCAATTGTAAAACTCTCCAGTAGAAGTGTAGTATATTTCTTTTGACGAAGCCAAACAAGATAAGCTTAAGTAATACTCTGTGATATTATTTGATTTAATCCCAAGTTTAATTCCATTTAGCGCTTCAAACTGAAGTTCGTTTTGGTAACCCTTAAACATTCCAGCATACTCCGCATAACGCAGTACGTTGAGTTCAAGAAAAAAATGAGACGATTTGTTTTCACGCTGAGAAAACGCACTCGAACTTATAATCAAAAAGTAAATGAGTAGAATGAACTTCATTTTCTGTTGATACTTTGAACTAATCAACAAACGTATGCAACAGTAGAATTGTTATTCACTAATTCAAATAGAGACAGATCCTTACTCCTTCACCAACACCGCATCTTCAATAGAATACATCAAACGATTAATATCGTCATCATTCAAATAAAGCGTGCCTTTTAGGGTGATAGATTCTGCTGTGTATTTGACATCTTCTTTGGCAACCACTTCCATGACCGTCTCTGGGCCTGCGCCTCCACAGAAGAAACACATGTTATACGGAAAGGCAGAAAAGATAAACTCTTTATGAGATTTATATCCTTCGACGGGAATAATATATCCCTTAACAGTGATTGGCGTACCATCTAATTTTTGCACTTCCTTGCTAAATACAGGCTTGTCAATCTTGAAGCCCATGATCTCGTCATACTCTTTTTTATAGGTAATCTTTCCAAGCGTTTTCCAAATGGTTTTGGAATTGGACAAAGTCACTGATTCTGTTTGTGCATTCGCCGAAAGGCAAATAAAAGAAAATATAATAAAGCTTAATAGATTTCTCATTTTTCTACAATTACGGCATTATCAAGGGAATATAATAAACTAGCAGCATCCTTGGCATTAATCCTCAATGTGCCTCTAAATCTAACTTTTTCTGGAACGTACTCCACCTCCTTTTTATCCTTCATAAAAACTTCCATCGCGGACTCCGGTCCAGCTCCTCCACAAAAAAAACACATACTTTGAGGAAGTGCCGACAACATCAAATGACTTTGTTTTACTTTCCCCGTCAAGGGAATAATAAAACCATCCACTTCGATCTCGGTGCCATTTAACTTCATCGCTACTGGACTAACGATTGGAATTTCGATATCCATTCCCCAGTCTTCATCAAACTCGGTTTTATAGGTGACCATCGATAAGGTCCGCCAAGTCCCTTCAACAGGAGTAATTTGTCCATTCGCGCAAAGCGAAAAGAAAAGAGAAAAAACAACAAGTGAAAATAGGTTTTTCATACATACAAAACTATACATTAATAACGCAAGAATGAGCCACAACTAAGCTAATAAAAGGTTAAATTCTATCCTTTAGATAAGGTTTGATGAATATCTGTTTTGAAGGCTTTTATCGCCGGAATGATTGAAGCAACAGCACCCAAGACTAACGATAGTCCCAACAAAACCAGTTCGTTTTTGCCCATTTCCCAAGCCACAAACTGATATCGATATGTATCACTCATAACGTTGCCAGCGATTTGCATTGCCACATGACTTAATACAATACCAACCACAAAACCAATCACTGCTAAAATCAAGCCCTCTAATAAAATCAGTACCAACAAATTGGAACGAGAAGCTCCAGAAACCCTCATTAATGATAATTCGTATTTTCGCTCACGCATCGATTTGTACAAAGAAATAAAAATGCTCAACCCAGAGACGAATGCAATCAATAGCGCAAGATAACGAATAGCGTCTGTCCCTACCCCAATCATAGAATATAATCGATTGATTTCTATTGCAGGTGAAGCCGCTTGAAGATCAGTATTCTCATTAATGTTTCTGGGCATGTTCAAAGCCTGAAAATTGGTTCTACTTTTGAATTGCACCAAGATGGAAGTAATTTCCTTGTCTTCGTGTGACAGTAAATCTTCTATGGTGTTATCATGCACATGTGCTTCGTGATGGTGACCACCATGATCGTGATCTCCATGATGGTGATGGTCATGTTCGCTATGATCATGTTCTTGATGATGATGACCATGATGCTCATCTCCTTTATGGTTATGTCCTGCGTGTTCTTCTGCTTCACCATGTACATCTAGCTCATCTTCACTGTGATCGTGGACTTCCCAAATGGCAGCCGAGGGAACAAGAATCAATTGATCTAAGACACTACCTGTAGGTTTTAAAATCCCTTTAACTGTGAAACTTGCATGATCGTGTGTCATATCCAATTCGTCATCAAATCCATGACTACTGACAAATTGTTGTCCAAGAGATAAACCGGTTTCTTCCGCAACCGCCGCACCGATTGTTGCTTCCAAGCCACCAGTCCATAATTTTCCTTCAGCTATTTCTCCGTTGTATAATTCGAGGATGCTATGATTTGTCCCAACGATTCGAAAAGATTTATAACTATCTCCCAAAGACAAAGGGACTGATCTTTTGATTAAAGGATGTCCTGGTCTCAAAAAGGGCTTCGCATTCTTTACCGAGATATTTCCTGTTGGATTATCAATATGATACATATTGCACAAGATCATCTGCAAGGGACTTCCTTTAGCTCCAATCACCATATCAATTTCGGCTAAATTTTTATCAAACTTATCTTTCAACTGATCATTTAGCAACAACAAAAAATTGATCAAACCGATCCCCAAGGCAAACAAAACCACACTCAATAATAAATTGAGAGGGTTAGTGATTACATTTCGCCATGCTAGTTTTAATAAGTTCATGACAAAACAATTTGATTTGGAATAATATCTTTCAATCGAGCATCGTGTGTGACGACGACCAAGGCCGCATTAATGGCCTGTGCTTGTTCTTCCAATAAGGAAATCACTTTTTCGCAGTTGAAATCATCCAGGGCAGAAGAAGGTTCGTCCGCCAAAATCAATTTGGGTTTATTAATGACCGAACGGGCAATCGTAACACGTTGCTTTTCTCCTTCGCTTAAATCTTCCGTCTTATTGTAAATCTTATGGCCTAAATCCAATTTATCCAAAATGTGAAGCGCTTCGTTGCGATCCGTTTTTTCGCCAGAAAATTTTTGGGTTAACAACAAGTTCTCAATAACATTTAACGAACGAACAAAATGATTGCGTTGAAAAATGATTCCAATATTTGCTCCTCGAAATTTATCTAATTGCGCTCCAGAAAAAGAGTTTAAATTCTTGTTGTCAACATAAACGTTTCCTCCTTTGGGCTTTATTAATCCTCCAAGAATATGGAGTAAAGTGGATTTACCTATTCCAGATTTCCCTAGAATCAATAGTTTTGACCCTGCATCACAATGGATATCTGGGAAATCAAAGGTTTGATTGTTCCCGTAAGAGTATTTTAAGGATTCTGTTTTAAGCATAATTTTTATTGCTTGTCGAAATTACTGTTTATTCAATTAAAATGGAGAGGATTTTCTTATAAATGATTTGTTGTGTTTTTCATTTTGTGAAATTTTCAATTCTACTTTTGATAATTTATGATTTAGTCAAATATGATTTTCGTAATAATGAGATTGTCCTGCCGGACGGGCCTTCATTTTTTCCTTGATAAGAGCGACTGATGCGCAGCAAGATTGATGGAATCAATTTAAGGAGTGAACCGAAAGCAAACCTTTCGGGTGGGTTAGCGTTTTTTCAATTAGAAAAGAAATATTTATTCACTACTGTGTTGTCCTGCCGGACGGGCCTTCATTTTTTCCTTGATGAAAAAACGAAACAAAAAAATCAATTCGCCTTAAGGCTGCCCTGCAATGCCGCCCCCGCCTCCCATAAAAGGCGAAAGTCAGCGCTTCTTTAAAATACTTCAGATTTACAGAATTTAAAACTAATACGATTTTTTGAGATTAGTTCGGGCTATTCTTTATACCAACTACTAAATACTTTGTACTATTTTCGCAGCGATGAAGAGAATCTGGAAAGTCATAAAGGAAATATTAAACGGAAGTGACCGTGACTTTACGAAAGGAAGCATTAATAAAGCTTTGTTCTTTCTAGCCATACCTATGATTCTGGAAATGGCGATGGAATCTCTTTTTGCGATTGTAGATATTTATTTTATTTCTAAGTTGGATAATGCAAATGCTACTTCTGCGATCGGATTGACGGAGACCTTTATGTTTATCGTGATGAGTGTCGCGTTGGGAATTGCGATGGCCGCAACAGCGATTGTTTCGAGACGGATCGGTGAGAAGAAAAATAGAGAAGCGGGCAAAGCCGGTGCTCAAGCGATTATTCTTGCGGTCTTTCTCTCTTTAATCATTGGGGCCATTGGCTTGTATTTTTCAGAGGATCTTTTGCGCTTAATGGGGAGTTCTGAAGAGATGATTAAGGATGGCGTGATTTATACTCAAATTATTTTGAGTTTTAATATTGTGCTCATGTTGTTGTATGTCAACAATGCCATTTTCAGAGGTGCAGGGGATGCGAATATTGCGATGAAGACACTATGGCTCGCCAATGGAATCAATATTGTTTTAGATCCCTGTCTAATCCTAGGCTTGTGGATTTTCCCTGCATGGGGACTGAAAGGTGCGGCGATTGCTACTTGTATTGGTCGCGGGATTGGTGTGTTATTCCAATTGTATCACATGTTCAAGGGAACCAATCGAATTAAAATATATTGGTCAGATTTTAAATTGAAAATGGTGACCATTTTTAAGTTGTTTAGAATATCTCTTGGTGGAGCTGGGCAGCATTTATTGACATCCGCCAGCTGGATTTTTATTGCGAGAATTATTAATGAATTTGGCGCGGAGGCGTTTGCGGGATATACCTATTCATTTCGAGTGATTGTATTTACGATACTTCCTTCTTGGGGCGTCGCCATGGCTGCAGCAACTTTGGTAGGACAAAATCTAGGGGCAAATCAAGCAAAGCGTGCAGAGAAATCGGTATGGCTCGCGGCGTTTTACAACATGATTTTTCTAGCTATCGTTTCTGTCATATTTCTGATTTATGCCGAACCCGTCATTCGGATATTCAGTGAAGATCCATTGGTCATTTCCAATGGAAAAATGGGTTTACAAATTGTCTGTCTAGGATATATTTTCTATGCTTATGAAATGGTCATTGGACAATCTTTTAATGGTGCGGGTGATACTGTGACTCCAACGATCTTAAATTTCATTTGCTTTTGGTTGATTCAAATTCCTTTGGCTTATTATTTAGCAAAAGTTGTTGGATTAGGTCCGAAGGGCGTTTACATTACCATTGCCATTTCCTCTTCAATATTGGCGGTTTTGGCTATTCTGGTGTTTCGAAGAGGTAAATGGAAAACAACGGTGGTATAATTAAATCCATTTTATGAATTTTCTTTTAGAAACTAAAAGACTGAGCATACGACCAATTGATCTAAATGATGCCGATTTTATTTTAAACTTGGTTAATTCGGATGGTTGGTTAAAGTTTATTGGTAACCGAAATATATCTTCTTTAGAGGATGCCCAAAATTATATTCAAAAAATAATCGGAGACCCTAAAGTAATTTATCATGTGTTCCAACTGAAATCGACTCAAGAAGCTCTTGGCATTATCAGCTTTTTACAAAGAAAAAGCGAGGCGTATCCTGATTTAGGATTTGCGATGTTACCTAAATTCCATAAAAACGGTTACGCTTTTGAAGCTTGCAATAAATATCTAGATGCGCTTAAAGAAATCAATGCGATTCATAAAGTTATTGCCTTTTGCAATCCAAAAAATATTAGCTCCATCAAGTTATTACAAAATCTTGGGATGAAACATCAGGGCGACATTCAAAAAGGTGATCACTATTCATCCTATTTCAGTATAACATTGAATTCTAATCCATGAATAAAAATCAAACTATCCGTTGACACTAAACTTAATCTGATTCACAAGATGCTCCATCTCTTGCATGATGTCTCGTTTGCTTTTACCGGGTGCAAAAACCCAGGCATCAACAAACAAAAGCTTATTTGTTTCTTTATCTAAAATCAAATAAGTAGCAAATGATCCTCCTATGAAGTCTTTGGACATTTCCCAAATACCTCGATATTCTTTGGCATATTCACCATTGATTTCTCGAGTGTATTCATACATCGGAAGGTCAACATCATTGGTTAACATGTGTGAGCCTGGAACATCTGATTCAACATGTTTCAAACCATAGTCATCTCGTAACGCTTTTGCCGAAGCCATACCTAATTGGCTTTCATCAGTATAATCCATTTGTCTAAAGACTAGGTTCATGGCACCGCCTTCCTTCATGTTTTTCCTCAACCAGATCATACCATCTTTTTCATCCTCTTTTGCCAACAAATAATCACCAGGGACAAGTAAATCGACATCATAACGATCTTTCAGTTTTTGACTTAAGCCCAAATTTTCTTTTTGAGAATAGACTTTAGAATGTAAGGCTTTTTCGTCATGCATATGTATTCGTTTGGCTACAGCCGAAAAATTATTTTGGATTACCTCAAATAAGGCCTCTTCAGAATTGGCAAACAAATAAACGATCAATTGACCTCTCGCCCATTTATCCCGACCAACCGAACTATTAAAATTAGGATCAGTCTTAGCTTTCATGTATCGCTCCTCACCAATATCTCGCTTAAACATTTTATTCACATCAGAATCATCGTCAGACAAATCAACCGCTACCACGTAAGTACGCAATTCTTTACGGAGTGGCTGACTGTTTAAATCAGCAACCGAAAAATGCCTTAAATCAAAAAAAGGTTCTGGACGAGGAAGAATTGGATAAGCTGAGGCAAAATAATATTTGATGGTATCACCAACTTCACTATCCCACATATCATCGTCAGTCACTATAATGACATCATTCAGCTTACTCAAAGCTGAAGGCTTTGATTTTAAGGATCTCGACACTTCATCTTTACACGAAATAGTCAAAAAACTGATGGCGATAAATATGTAAAAAAGTCTATTCATTTGATTGATTGTACTTCAAAAATAAGAGAAAATCGTTGATCTCTTATTTATAAGATGATTCCACAGACGACTTTGGTGTGATTTTGACTTTTTTGGCTTTCGCCGAATGGAAGTATAGATATAATAACGACTCAAAAGAACTATATTTATTTAAGAACTTAAAATATTCGAAGTTGTGATCTTCAAAATAAAAAGATTGAGAATAATAATTTACATTTTAATTATTTCATCAATCATTTTAAAAATTTGCTTGGAATTCAATCATTCACGGTTTATTGATAAAACTAAGGGTATGGCTAAAGACATTGAGAAAAAAATCAAAATTGATTGTTTTGTTGAAAACAAAAAATTAGATGCCAAGGATTATGATATTCATTATACTCTATCAGGTCATGAAAAAGACGATCTAGTCCTTTTTTTACATCCTGCCTTTTCTGACCATCGAGTATTCAATCAGCAAATTGATTTTTTCGCAAAAAAATACAAAGTGATTTGTATGGATTTAATTGGACATGGCTTGTCTGAGCGAAATAAATCAACCGACAAAATAGATGTTTCTATAAACCACATTGAAAAAATCCTTGAAAAAGAGGGATCAAAGAAAGTTCACTTAGTTGGAGTATCACTGGGATCTTTAGTCGCTCAATATTTTGCATTACATCATCCTGAAAAAGTAAAATCGTTGACTTCTTTGGGTGGATATAATATAAACAGAAAAAATAAAGAGATTGCTAAAGCCCAAAGATTTGTAAATCTAAATTTGGTCTTTACCGCTCTCTTTTCAATCAAATCCTTCAGACAAAAAGCTGCTAAAATTACTTGTCATTCAGAGCTTGGTCAAGCAATATTCTTTCATTCGACCAGTTATTTTACCAGGAGATCTTTTGGAGTCATGCAAGGGCTGAATAGTATAATCAAAGAACGGAGCCATAACCAAGCTAATTATCCTTCATTAATATTAACAGGAGAAAATGATTTGGAAATCTCTAGGAGAATTGCCAAGGAATGGCATAATCATATCGAAAACAGCAAATTTCAAATTATAAAAGATGCAGGACACTGTGCTCACATCGATCAGCCTATAATATTCAACAATATAGTTGATGAATTTATATCAGAATTCAATTGATCAAAATCTACTATTATTCAAAAGGTTCAATTTACAATCAGCCGCTTAGTAGCAATACCTTCTTCGGTTTGAACAGAAACAAAATAAGCTCCTTTTGGGATATTAATATTCATTTGCCACAATTGCGTATTTTCTATTTTTTGTGAAAACAATGTTTTACCAGAAAGATCATTTATGGAAACCGTTCCAGACTTCATCTCTTCGGTAAAAGCGATCTGAAATAAACCATTGTTTGGATTAGGATAAATATTAAAATCTTGAGCGCTTATATTTTGATTAGAAGCGACTTGATTTTCACACATCAAGTTTTGTAAGAAAATAGAAGAACGTCTAACGTATTTTTCTCTATCGGATTCAAAAATAAAATAGCTAACATGACCATCACTCTCTTCTATTGTATTTAATAGATTGGTAACGCCCAGATCATCTGCTCTTTGATGCATCACTTGAGAACCTTCTACGGCAATAATCTCTATTGTAAAAATGGTAGCAAATCCTTCGCCGAAAGGCACAATGCCATCACCGTCATCATGAACACTGTAAAACGGCGGATCATTTTCATCCAACCATGACGCATCATTCAAGGCGCCAGAAAAATTAATAAATGCTTGAAGTTCGGTGGAGTATTCAAAATTATCGCTAGAATTTCCTTCGATGCCACCATTACCATCAATAATATCTTGAAGTGTCGGATTAAATTCGTCTGTATCATCTAGCACCGCGGTATGCGCCGCAGTAATCGCCCCAGCCGAAACACCTCCTGCGAAAACAAAACTAGGTTCAATTCTAAATGTATTGTTTGTCTCCGCATCTTGCCTTAAAAAACGAATCGCCGCTTTCATATCCGAAACTGATTTCGTGACCACATCTTGAAAAGTCTCCGCTGATGGAATTGGAAATAACGGACCATCATAAATCCTATAATCAATAGTTGCTGCCACAAACCCTCTTTGAGCATATAGAATACAAAGCTCTCTCATTTGCTCTCGTTCACCACCGATATAACTACCACCAAATGCCAAAATGATAACAGGTCTTTTTTCAGCAGTATCACCACTTGGCTCGTAAACATCCATAAAGAGCTCTTGGAAATTACCGGCGATGGTGGTATTCTCACCAAATTTCACTGCTTTGGTCGAATCGACATCCTCAAACACTTTGTCTACATAACGCATCCCATCACATGTTGGATGACTTTGGGCCAAAAGAGAAATAGATGTACAGAGTACAATCAATAAAGAAAGGACATTTTTCATAATTCTACATTTTAAAGGAGGGGCACTCAAAGATAAAAATTTCAACAAATTTTCATGAAGATATTGCGCAATCCTAAAATAGTTTATATATTAGTCGGATTTTTCTACTATTTTATGACGTATTTTCCGACTATGCAAACATACTTAAAAGGAAGAGGAGCCCAAATCAACCCAAACAACCCATTTAACAAGGAAGTCAGAGCCAACGACCCCTTGCTCAAGTTTGGTAAATATGAAGAATTAGAAGCGCTCAAGACTCGATTTATCGGCACAAAAGCCAAAACCATTATCAATAAAGTGATCAGCCCTGACGTAGGATTGGAATATTCTTTAAATCCGTATCAAGGCTGCGAGCACGGTTGTGTGTACTGTTATGCCCGTAAGACACACAACTATTGGGGATATAGTTCAGGGACAGATTTTGAGTCAACGATATTGATCAAAGAGAACGCAGCTGAGCTATTAGAAAAGAAATTACAGAGTAAAAACTGGGAAGCACGACCGATCATGCTATCTGGAAATACTGATTGCTATCAACCGATTGAAAAGAAAACAGAGATCACTAGGAAGCTGTTGGAGATCTTTTTAAAATATAAACACCCCGTAGGTATCACTACCAAAAATCAATTGATCCTAAGAGATCTTGATCTATTGAAAAAGTTGAATGCTGAGAACCTTGTCAGCGTGGCTATTTCAATTAACACCTTGGACGACGGTTTGAGGCGTAAGTTGGAACCAAGAGCCAGTTCGATTCCAGTCCGGTTACGTTTGCTACAGTTGCTTGCGGCAGAAGGAATTCCGGTAACGGTATTGGCAGCTCCGATCATTCCTGGATTGAATGATCATAGTATATTTAAATTGGTTAAAAAAGTCTCCGAGCTTGGTGCTCGGAGCATCCAACCTATTGTTCTACGACTGAACGGTGACAACAAAGAAATTTTCAGTGATTGGCTGAATAAAAACTATCCCGATCGAGCTCAAAAAGTGATTAATCAAATTTGCTCTCTTCACAAAGGACAATTGGGTAGTTCTGAATTTGGAGAAAGAATGAAAGGTAGTGGTAAAATCGCCGAAATGATTCATCAACAATTTAAACTCGCCAAAAAACTATATCTGATGAATAGAAAGCCTTTTGAATATAACACCCAGCTTTTTGGACAAATGAAAAGACCTCAAATGAGTTTGTTTTCGATCTAATAAAATTCCAAAATCAAGATTTATAAGAAACGCAAAGTTCGTAGAGTTTGAAGCAAATGTGTTTTAAGCTTTACGATCTTTTGCGCCTACCCTTGAGGTTCGTTTCAATGTTAGGAAACGTCCTTAGCTAAAAATTAAATTTTATTATCCCTCGCATATATTAATTTTGTATAAAACAATAGAATTATGAAAAGAATTTTCTTCGGCATAACACTCTTTTTATTAGGTCAAATTCATCTACAAGCCCAATGTGAGTTCCCTAATGAATCTTTTGAAATATGGATTAATGATGAAATGTCATCGAATGAAAACGATCCCAACAGTGTTCATCCATTTGTTCGACCAGAAGGTCATAGCTCAGTAATTCGTACTTCTATTCTTGCCTTAGGGTTGGCATTTGGAGATTCCCAAACTGTTGATGAAATAGTTAACAATACTCAATCTGCTTTTGGAATACACCAGTCTACGGATGCCTATCAAGGAGAATTTGCAGCCAAAATACAAGCAGATTCTTTTATTGAGCTCTCGGATTTATTCACTGTTTTTGATTGTACGGAAGTGCCAGTATCTATAGATTTTTCAATTAAACACGTAGGCACAAATACTGACACACTTATTGTTCTTTCCGTTTTTGATGAAGGATTGAATGAATTGCCTGAAGATGAAAATGAATTAATGGATTATCCAGCTTTCGGATATGCCGAATATGCTTTTGACGAAGATACAGAATATACTAATTTGAGCATTCCAGTAAATACAAATTTTGAAGCAGCCATTGATACCGGGTATGTAATATTTATTTTATCAAGTCCTCTAGAACAATTAGAAGCTGGAGATTCTAGCTACGTTCTGATTGACGGTGTAAAACTGTCAAATGTTATTATCGATACTGATGAATTGCACAATTTAGAATTTTCCCTCCATCCGAATCCTACTGATGATTTTATAAATATTCAAATGAATCATTCATCCGAAAACCATATTGTGGAAATCACAAATCTACAAGGTAAAATCTTATACAATCAATACTTGAAGAAGAATCAAATAAATGTCTCTGATCTGAGCAGTGGAATCTATATGCTGAAGATTATCAATGATAAAAGCGGAGAATACGGTACAAAACGATTTATAAAAAAATAATAGTAATATTTGAAAACGGAACTACATCGAAATATTGAGTTCCCTTTTTATTTTGTTCTTCTCATATTCAATGTTCTTTTGGATGAATAAAGAAATAAACAAATACTATTCTACTTATTTACTTAGATGTCAGGAAAACTATACATGATCCCCTGCCCTATTGCCGAAGGCAATGTTTCGAGCATCCCAAACGAAACCAATCAAATACTTCATGGTCTCACGCACTTTATTGTTGAAAGAGCCCGTACCGCTCGTCGTTATATCAAAAGCACAGCACACCCCATTCCGATCAATGAGCTTGTGATTTTCGAACTGGACAAAGAACAGCCTGACCAAACAGAGTTATATGATTTTTTGAAAGTCTTATCGCAAGGAAAATCCATTGGACTAATTTCTGAGGCGGGTTGTCCTGGGATTGCTGATCCGGGAGCACTCGTTGTTGCCTGGGCTCATCGGCATAGTATACAGACAGTTCCATTGGTTGGCCCTTCATCTATATTCTTGGCGATTATGGCTTCAGGAATGAATGGTCAAGGATTCACTTTTCATGGATATCTCCCTGCCAAGACCAGTGAAATGACTAAAGCCTTAAAAAAGCTAGAAAAGTTGTTGCGCTCAACAAAACAAACTCAAATTTTCATGGAAGCTCCATATAGAAATATGAATATTGTTGAGCACGCCCTCAAACAACTAAATAAGGATACTCTATTATGTATTGCTTGCGATATTAATACCAAAGAAGAATACATTGTCACAAAATCAATTAAAGATTGGAGTAAAACTAAAATCCCAAATCTTCACAAACGTCCAACAATTTTTTTGATTGGCCCATAGTGAATTTGGAATGTGATCTGAACCAATTTTGGTTTGATTTGTGTTATTATCAAGAAGTACAAAACAAATAGAATGAGTCAAATTGCTGCTGCTAAAGAAACTTTAAATAGAAAAGGATATTTGGATATTGAAATTGATCCAAGTTTGGACTTAATAGAAGAAATTCAAAAACTCAAAAAAGAAAAGAATGCCATTCTATTGGCTCATTATTATCAAGATTCTGAAATACAAGATATTGCGGACTACATTGGAGATAGCTTAGGACTCTCGCAAAAAGCAGCCTCAACAGATGCGGATATGATTGTATTTGCAGGTGTTCACTTTATGGCAGAAACTGCAAAGATGCTTAGTCCTCAAAAAAAGGTTTTGCTTCCAGACCTCAAAGCGGGATGCTCTCTAGCAGATTCTTGTCCAGCCCCATTATTTAAAAAATTCAAAGAAAAACATCCCGATCATGTCGTCATCAGCTACATCAATTGTACGGCTGAGCTTAAAACCTTAACGGACATTTGCTGTACTTCTACCAATGCAGAACATATCGTTAATAGCGTTCCAAAAGATAGAGGAATCATCTTTGCGCCTGATCGAAACCTTGGTGCCTATCTACAAAAAAAGACGGGTCGTGATTTGGTTTTATGGAATGGGGCCTGCATGGTCCACGAAATATTTTCTGCTGAGAAAATAACCAAATTAATGATGAGGCATCCAGAAGCAGAATTTATTGCGCACCCAGAATGTGAATCTCACATCTTAGATAAAGCTGTCTTTATTGCTTCAACTAGTGGATTAATTCGATATACTGTCGAAAGTGACGCTACTGAATTTATAGTTGCCACCGAATCAGGAATTCTTCATGAAATGCAAAAACAATCACCGCACAAAACGTTTATTCCGGCGCCGCCAAACAACACTTGTGCTTGCAATGATTGCCCCCATATGAAAAGAAACACTTTGGAAAAACTTTACCTCTGTATGAAATATGAATTACCTGAAATTATCATGGAAGACTGGGTCATTGAAAAAGGGGTAAAATCTATTGATCGCATGTTGGAAATCAGCAAGCAAGCCGGATTGTAATTGATCCGTTTTGTATTATAAGTTGGATTTGGTTCGGTGCATGACATAGCACATCTCCCGTCCGATTTCCATGCAACGTTCTAAGTATTTCTCGGATTCAATATCAGTGTTATCGAATGCCTTAGGATCTTTATATTCGACCGTAAGTCGAAAATCCATGCCATGAACGATGGGACAAGCCTCATCAGCACTTTGACAAACCATGACTGCTGCAAAATCCGATGATGGATTAAAGGGATCATTATACTTAGTTGAGAAAGCCTTATAAGAGGACTGTATATCCTTCCATCGTACATTGTAAACTGGATTCTGATTTGATTCTTCTCCCCAAATGTCAAAACCTGCTTTTTGCATGGCTGCAACTGCATTTGGATTAAAAGCCGTTGCCTCTGTCCCTCCCGAGTAGGTTTGAAAATTTGATATCTGGTAATATTCCGCGGAAGCGGCCAACCATAATTGGGCCATATGACTTCTTCTTGAATTATGCGTACAAATCACGATTACTTTGATGTCACGCCCTTTCTTCTTACGATCAATAAAATAATCAGACAACTGATTTAATATCACTTTTCGCTCGATTGGAATCAAATCAACATTTGCTTCAAATGATTCTATATTTTCTTTTATTAGCTTGAACATGTTTATTTCTTTTTAACGCTTAGCTAAACCGTTGGTTTGTTAAAGTAAAAGATTTTTTAGAAACATAAATCATGGTCACGAGACAAATCAGCAGTCCAAAAAATTCTCTTACAAATTCAACATACTCGGTTTCTGCTTGCATCGATCCAGTGATCGTAGGAGCGCCATCTTTAATCCAATTCAAAAATTCTGGAATATAGCTAATACTCCCAATGCAAAGCAATATAAGATACAGATAGCACCAAGGGATATATTTCTTTTTTTGGCTGAGGCCGAATGTAAAAAAAGCCGTAATAAAATAAATGGGAATCCAAATATACCAATCGGAATCATTGTATTGCATCAGTCCAAAGCAGAGCAACAAAATTGTCCAAATTATCGATATAACATTAAAATCACGCATAGTCTTAAGTCAAATTATCAAAGGGCATTTCTTCATCATCCGAGGAAATCAACCCCTCTTGCAAAGAGAAATTATCCTTTACAAAATTGCACCATTTACATTCTTCTTTATCACAACCATCTTCAAATTCGTGGTTCTTTATTTTAGCATAGCTCTCTTTCATTTGTTGGCGAACGACATCAATTTCAAAATCTTCAATCCTTGTGGAGTGTCTCTTATATTTTTCTTCTATGGGTTCTACGAATTCCATGATTCCATTCTCCATCTTCCAATTTTGATTAGAATCAGAATCCATTAATATTTTATAGAAAACCAATTGTCTCCAATAATCTCCTCCGATATCATCTGCACCATTGGGGCCTCTTAATTTTTTTGAAGCCCTTTTGAAATTACCCGTCTTATAATCCATCACATCGACGTGATCATCGTAAACCATAACCAAATCTAGTTTACCTGTAATCGGAATACCCTCATATTCTGTTAGATTAATTGCATACTCTGGAACAAATTGTTTGGCCGTAGACCATGAATGGCTATGCTCATTGTAGTAACCGGTTAATACTATTTCTCCATGCTTATTTAAATCCTCAAACTGTTGATCAGTAAAATGTGAGCGAAAGCTGATCATCCCTTTTTTATATAATTCAAGTAATTCTGAAAGCTCAGGAATTTTGCGTTCTGGATTCTTTTCAATCCGATTAAAAAACATCTCAAGAGCAAAATGAACGGCATTACCAAATCCCATAAACTGACTTCTAGCCATGGGAACCCTCAAAATATTTTCAAAATAGAATTTCAGTGGGCAATCGAGGTATTTGTTCAAATGAGTCACACTCATCTTGTATTTCTCAAGTACTTTATCAATCAAGTCATGATCAATTAATTGCACTTCACCTTGTCGATAGCGCATGAGTTCGGATTTATATTCTAATATTTTATCCTCCTCAAAATGAATCGATTCCATCTTATCATCACTAACAATAGCCTCATGAATAAATCGAGTAGCTTCTTGCGGCTTATCTTGTTCATCTGCTTTCGCGAATGAAATTTCTAAATTTGATTTGGCTCTGGTCATAGCAACATAAAACAATCGGCGATCATCCTCAATATCACTAAGTGCTGAGGCAGGAACCATTGTATTTGGAAAAGAAAAAGAATCTCGTCCGACATTTTTTACTTCCCAATTTTTGGCATCCCCACAAATAATAAAGACATGTTCAAATTCCAATCCTTTAGAACCGTGTGCTGTAATAAAATTGACGCCATCTTCAGCATAAACTATTTTCTGCAAGGGTAGTTCGATAGAAGTCTCTTGCATTTTTTCGATCATGACAACAAATTCTTTGAGGTGCATTGAAGGCTTACGTGCCGTTTCGTTTTTGATCAAATCAAACAATGTGTTTACGATTTGAAGCCTCCATGCTTTTTCGGAAGAATTCATAATGTTCTCTATGACACCTCCTTGCGTTAGAATCATTTCAAACAATACTTGTATGGTCACATTGGAAAGTTGTTGATGCCAAGATTCGAGGGTTGCTCCAACTTGTAAAAATCGAGAGGGATCTGAAAGCCCAATTTCATTCAATGCTTTTTCATTGTTTAATACTTCTCTCCACTTACGATCATCATTTTGCTCATCAGTTCGGCGTGAACAATAGATCGCAATTTTACCAATATCTCTTGGGTTTAGCTTGAAATATTCATAATGAAGAATTTCAAATATTCGGGCTTGACCCGAATACAAACGCTTGTGCTCTTCATGGAGATAAAATAAAATATTCAAAAGTCGTTGCGCTTCTGGCAAATCAAAAACATTGATCTTTCGCTTTATTTTTAATGGGATATTTTTTAAACTCAAGTATTTTACAATCTCCGCAGCATTTTTATGCTTTTTATAAATGACGGCAATTTCCTTCAAGGCAACTCCTTCTTTCTGAAGCTGAATAATTTTGTGCGCAACACCATACTGTTCATGCACTGTATTGTAATAAGCGACAAATTTTGGGATAATATTGGTAGGATTCTTTTTGGATTCTATTAAGTGTTTGGTCAAATTGGGATATCTGGTGACCAATCGTTCTTGGTTTTGATCAATAAGTTGTTTCGCTCGATCTAAAATCTCTTGTGATGATCTATAATTTCTGTCAAGAACAATGACTTGAGGGTCAAATTTTTCTTTGAAGTCCACGATGTTATCCATATTGGCACCTTGGAAACGAAAAATGGATTGGTCGTCATCTCCTACTACAAAAAGATTGGGCTGGTCCCAAAAGCTAGAAAGTTGAAAGAGTAATTTGTTTTGAGAACCATTGGTATCTTGATATTCGTCAACCAAAATATATTGATATCGTTCTTGATAATCTGCCAACAGATCCGGGTATTCCTCAAAGCTATTGATTACCCAATGAATCATATCATTGTAATCAAAACGATCTATTGCAGCTAACTTTTTATTGTACTTATCTATGTCCGGTGCTACCTGTTTTAGCCCTTCGTATTTTTTTAATTCTTTGGTGATAGCATCTTCTTTAATGTCCCCTTTTACGTATGTTTTACCCTTTTTATTTGTGTGTTTTCGTTTATAGCGATATTCTTCTAGTTCGCTTAAATAATTCGGCAGTTCTTCAATCGCTTGAATAATTTCTGTTGGACTCCATGATTCTTGCTTCATTGTGCCAAACAAATTTTGAATTCGTCTGCGATTATAGTAGGTCTCGCCCTTTAATTTTTTTAGGGAATGGTCATCGGGAAACTCATCAATAATTTCGTGCAAAACATCGACAAGTTCCAAATCGGAGATCAATTGCAAATCGCGAAAACCACCGAAGTATGACAGATTTTCTTTGATCACCTGATTGCAGAACGCATGGAAGGTAGATATATTAACGTTGTAAGCTTCAGGGCCAATAAACTGGAGCAATCGTTTCCTCATAGATATTGTGCCTGCATCGGTAAAAGTGAGACATAAAATATTACGAGGCACAGCATCAGTACTTTTTAAAATATTACCCACCCTAGCGGCAAGCAATTGGGTCTTGCCTGTCCCGGGACCAGCGACAACTAAAACTGGACCCTCAATAATATCTACAGCTTCTTTTTGCTTTGCGTTTAGTTCGTCAATTGCTTTCTTAAAATTTTGCTCGTATGATTCTCTAGAATCAATATATTTATCTGACATGTTAAGGATTACTTAAATAAAGAATTAAAATTAAACGCAATCTGGAAATTGGAGTCACAATAGCGAATATCATTACAAACCTTAAAATTTAAAGGTCATGAAAAAGATCATATTATTATTCGCCATCGCATTTTTTGGAGTATCACTATCGAGTGTTGCTCAAGCGAGATATTCCAAAAGTACGAAAATTGAAAAGTTCAATCACAAAAAGAAGCACTTAAGCAAGAAAGATCGAATTAGAATCAGAGCTCATCATAAAGCCTATCGTCAATCCAGAAAAATGGCTATGGCCGATGGAAGAATCACAAAACCTGAAAGAAGAATGCTCAAAAAACAGCGGCACACCATGAAAAGAAAGATCAATCGCAAAAGAGCGAGTCTACGCAAGAATGACCGATTACAACCTAGAGGGCAGCGTCGAAATGATTATTTGGGTGATTTTGAAAGAAGACAGTAAATATATTGATTGGGAGGCCATCTTTGATGGCCTTTTTTCATTGTGTAACATAAAAACATTCTATTACTTCACCACGATCTCAAAGGAGCTACTAACATCCACTGACTTAGCCAACATGATCAGCACGGAACAATACTTATTAATGGACAAATCAATAGCTTCTTTCACTTTCTTTTCTTTTAAGTTTCCTTTTAAAATATAGTGCAGGTGAA
>JAHDCZ010000027.1 GCA_020629615.1 Saprospiraceae bacterium | reverse complement strand
TAAGAATATATTTTAACATCTCATTCCAAAATTCTTGTTAACTTGGATTATGCGATTTTTAATTCAAGTATTCTTGCTCTTTTTTGTTTGGAGTGATGTGGAGAGCCAATCCCTCTTCGATCAATCCACCCTCCGTGATCTACACATCGATTTTTATCAGGATAACTGGGAGCCCATCCTTGTCGAAGGTTGGGAACAAAATACAGGCATTCGATTGCCAGCGCAATTAACCATCGATGGCATCGGAGTATTTGATAGTGTAAACGTGCGCTACAAAGGAAATAGCACATTCTCAATTCCTAATGATACAGGAAGTAAAAAGAAACCGTGGAACATAGATTTGGATGATTTTATCGAACAAGAAATTTACGGTATTGATAAAATTAAATTGGCTAATGGATTCTTCGACCCAAGCCTACTCAGAGAAGTCATGGGATTTGATATATATAATAAATATCTTCCATCTCCCCGAGCCAATCATATGCGCGTGCATGTCGAGGGTGATTATTTGGGACTTTATATCAATACTGAGACCATTGATAAGCAGTTTCTAAAAAAACATTTTGATTATAAAAAAGGAATCTTATTCAAGTGCGATCCATCCTTGCAATTTGGAGATCAAGGAGATTGGGAAGCTCCTGATTTGAGATGGTATGGACCCGATAGTACGGATTATATTGAACGATACGATCTCAAAACTGACTCCGGCTGGCAGGAATTGATTAAGCTGATTGAGGCGATCAATTTAAATCCATCTGAACTGCCAAATGTGCTTAATATTGATCGTGCCTTATGGTACTTGGCAGCCACTAATGTCATGTGCAATTTTGATTCTTATCCAGGATTATACATCCACAATTATTACCTATATCAACATGAAAATGGTTTGTGGCAAATAATTCCTTGGGATGTGAGTGAGGCCTTCATCGGTGTGCTTAAAGACAATCAATTTGTTTCACCACAAGATTTATATAACTGGGATATCTTTTTGGAAAACGATCCATCATGGACTGGAAGACCTTTAATGAATGTTCTATTTGAAAATCCGTTATACAGAAAACAATACTTGGCACATATTAGAACAATCTTAAGCGAGTCGTTTAAAATCAATTCATTGGAGGCCAAAGGTCTAGAGTTGCAAAATTTAATTGCGGCTTCCGCCGAAGAGGATGGCGAAAATTTCTTTGGTTTCGGTAGCTTCTTTTTTGAATCCAATTTGTACAACGACTCGAATGCCTTTTTTATAAGTTCGCCAGGTATTCTTGATGTTGCAGAAAAAAGAAGAAATGTCTTGATTAATCATCCTGAGGTCTCTTTGGTGGGCCCAGAAATAATTTCTGTAACTCGCGATATCCAAAACCCTATGGTTGGCGATGTGGTCAAAGTTTCTGCCCAAATTGAAGGAGCATTAAACGCACAATTGATGGTTTCAAAAAACAAATGGGCCTCTCATTTTGAAGCCATTGAAATGATGAAAGTTTCTGAAAATGTCTTTGAGGCCTTGATTCCTTTTACAGAGGATCATAATGAAGTACATTATTATATAAGAGCACAAAATGATGTTGCCTTAAGTCTGAGTCCGGCTAGAGCCGAATATGAATTTTATAGTTACACGATTGATGGCCTAACATCTCAAACAGAAGCATTGCAAACCGACAAATTACAAATATTCCCAAATCCAAGTTCAGAGTATTTAAATGTTCAATTTACTGATACACAACTGCTGGGCAAAAGCCTAAAATTATACGCGATGGACGGAAGACTGGTCTTGTGCAAAACAATAGATGATTTTAAATCAAGGATCATTTTAAATGCTTTACCATCTGGGAATTACAGATTAACTTTGGCCGAAGAATCTCATCAAATTACTGTTATTAAAGAATAAGCTCATTCTCTTCAACAATATGTAATTTTGTAGACATGTTTTTTAAATGTTAAACTCTAGGGTAATGAACCATTCTTCCAAAAATGAGGGTTATGTTACTGTAAAGTTCAAACTATTCTAATATTCTATGAAATACACTATTCTTATTGCTCTTGCAGTCGCTTTTTTCTTCTTATCGTGCAAATCAACAGAAAAATCTTTCACTCCCGACACATTTGAAGGTGATCGTCTAACGTTTGGGACTTTTGGTGGATTTGCTGGTATAGAAAATAAATATGTTCTACTTTCTAATGGTCAAATCTTTAAATACTCCAAAAGAGATAATGGTAAAGAAGTGGACCGCGTTGAAAAGAAAATGGTGGAACAAATATTTAATAATGTCGATCAATTAAAATTGAGAGACAAAATGATTAATGATCCTGGGAATATGACTTACTTTCTTCAGTTAAAAGGAAAAGATGAAAGTACTAAATGGAAATGGGGTGGTGGTACAGATCAACCTGATCCCAGCCTTTTACTTTTCTACAAAAATCTTTGGAAAATTGCTGAAAACCATGCAGTACCCAAAAGTTAAATCCAAAATCTTTCCCTATTTTAAAACAGTTCTCTATGAAAAAAATAAGCTTACTTTTTACTTTCGTTTTGTTGTGTTCTTCCTTAATGGCTCAATTTAAAACGAAAAAAAATTCTAACCCTACTGGTTTTAATCCCACTAGTCCTGTCTTGAAACCAGCCAATCTAAACTTTGATAAACCCACGACAGATGAGGATGTCATGCACTTAGGTCCTATTGCTGAATTTGAAGATCGATGGGAAAAATCTCAAAAATTGCGTCCTCAATCTATAGATGCAAATGGGCAAGCAAGGATGATTATGGCAGGTTCTAATTTTGGTTTTAATTCAAGAAACGGATTAGAATCGCAAATTTTTGCGCTCATCAAAGAAGCAAAACCTTACTTAAATATTAATAACCCTCAGGTTGAGTTTAAGATCAAGTCAAGCGAATTGGATGAACTTGGAATGGAACATTTGAGATTAACTCAAATGTATAATGGGGTCGAAATCTATGGAGGTGAATTAATCGTTCATACCAAAGATTCTAAAATTGAGTCTATTAATGGAGTGTCGTACCCAACGCCCAAATTAAGTAATGTCCAACCTGCAATCGATATCAATACGTTAAAGGGTATCGTCAAACAAGATCAGGCAACAGAAGAAAAAGAGTTTAACGAATTGCAGTCAAAGTTGGTTTTGCAACGTTGGAAAGATCAATTAGTTATCTTCCACGTAGATAAAAAGGAAAGTCAAGAACGATTGGCTTATCATGTAATTTATTACCCAAATGTGATCGATCGATGGGAGTATATTGTAGACGCTTTGGATGGGACAATCATTCAAAAATTTAAGTCTACTTGTGATTTTAATGTCAATCACCACCATGGTGCTTCTTGCACTCACAATCATACATCCAAAGAAATTTCTAAGCCCAACAAGGTGATGGATGGCCCGGTAACAGCAACAGCGCAAGACCTCAAAAATATTTCTAGAACAATAAATACTTGGGAAGTGGGATCCGATTATGTTATGATCGATGCTTCACGCTCAATGTATAATTCTTTTCAATCCAATATGCCCAATGATCCTGTCGGTGTTATTTGGACAGTGGATGCCGGCAATACTTCCCCTCAAAGTGGAAACTTTGGATTTAACCATGTTGTTTCTGGTAATAATTCTTGGAGTGGTGAAAAGAATGGTGTGTCTGCTCATTTCAATGGAGGGGAAGCTTATGAATATTTTAAAAATGTTCATGGTAGAGAATCGATTAATGGACAAGGTGGGAATATAATTTCGATCATCAATGTTTCTGATGGAAGTGGAGGAGATATGGATAATGCGTTCTGGAATGGACAAGCAATGTTTTACGGAAATGGTGATTTTGCTTTTACAGCACCACTTGCCAAAAGTTTGGATGTCGCAGCCCACGAAATGTCTCATGGAGTAGTTCAAGCTTCTGCCAATCTCGAATATTACGGCGAGTCAGGTGCAATGAATGAATCATTTGCAGATATTTTTGGAGCAATGGTTGACGGCGATTGGTTGATTGGAGAGGATATTGTAAATACAAGCATATTTACAGGTGGGGCCTTACGTAATATGCAAGACCCACATAATGGACAGAGTACAAATAATTTTCAGAACGGATGGCAACCAAAACGAGTCTCGGAACAATATAACGGTAGCGAAGATAATGCAGGAGTACATTGGAATAGTGGTATTCCAAACCACGCCTATTATCTCATTGCGGAAGAAATAACTCCTACTAAAGCAGAGAGAATTTTTTATCGAGCCTTAACCCAATATCTGACGAAGTCATCTCAGTTTGTAGACCTCAGAATTGCGGTTGAAAAATCCGCTTCGGACTTATATGGTACTACTGAATTAAATGCTTGTAAAGAAGCCTTTGATATTGTCGAAATTGCAGGTGGACAAGGTGGTGATTATCAGAATGATCAAAACTCAAATCCAGGTGATGACTTTATTTTGTTTGCAGGTCAAAATTTGGATCGGATAGGAGTCTTGAATAATACAGGTGGTGTCATCGCTGATCCCATCTCAAACAAAAATCCAATAAGTCGACCTAGTATAACGGATAACGGTGAGAGTATTTATTTCATCGCAGATGACAAAATGATACATAGGATTAATATTCAGTGGCCGGAGGGAAATGTCTCCGAAGAGGTCGTTCAGACACAAGCTATTTGGAGAAATGTAGTAGTTTCAAAAGATGGTCGAAGGTTTGCAGCTCTTACAGAAGATTACGATAATAAATTATTAGTCTATGATTTCGTGGTGGGGGATTGGAATGAGTACGAACTATTTAATCCAACTACTGGAACAGGTGGTGTGACAACAGGAGATGTGCTCTATGCCGATGCTATGGAATTTGATTTGTCAGGACAATCCATTATTTATGATGCCATCAACAGAATTTCTTCGCAAGGGGGAGCAGATGATATTGAGTATTGGGATGTGAGTTTTATTAATGTTTGGAATAATAGTTCGGACACTTGGTCTTTGGGACAAACCTCAAAATTGTTTTCTCAATTGCCTGATGGTGTCAGTGTAGGTAATCCTTCTTTTGCCAAAAACTCGCCGTATATCATTGCGATTGACGTTTTGGATAATGGCGATAATTTTGTCGTTGGAGTTAACATTGAAACTGGAGACATCGGGACCTATTATGAAAACCAAGGACTCGGATATCCAAGTTTTTCACGTACTGATGAGCAATTGTTATTTGATGCGCCTTGGTCCAATGGAAATGATATCGGAATTTTGGATGTAGCAAATGATAAGATCAGTGCAGTAGCTGGTACCGAATTTCTGTTTTTCGAGGAAGGAAGATGGGGTGTTTGGTTTGCGAATGGTGAGCGTGATTTGACCAGTACCGCAGAATTGGATTTGACCCATGGTTCATTGAGTGTATATCCAAACCCAACGGATGGGCAGTTGGATCTAGTGATTAATACAGAAGACAACAGTGATCTTACACTGCGAATCATTGATCAAAATGCTAGAGTGGTCACTACCAAGAATATGCGTACCATCCGTGGTGAAAATAAATGTCAGTTGGATATTTCAAATCAACCCAACGGAGTTTACCATCTTCAAATTATTGATGAAGAAAAAATGTATTCGACGAAAGTCGTGAAAATAAAACGCGACTAAATTTTGAGCACTAAGGAAATTGTGTTAAATAAAATATTAGTCGTTCGATTTAGTTCAATAGGAGATGTTATTTTGACGTCTCCTATTGTTCGTTGTATCAAAAATCAAACCGGCGCCGAACTCCATTATTTGACGAAAGCAGCTATGTGTTCGCTGGTCAATAATAATCCTTACATAGATAAAGTCATCGCATTTGACAAAAAGGATACAAACTTATTGCGGTCTTTAAAAGATCAGCAATATGATCTGATTGTCGATCTTCACCACAATTTGCGAAGTCGAAAAATTAGTTGGAGCCTTGGAGTCAAAACCATCCGATTCCATAAAGCAAATATTGAAAAGTGGTTGAAAGTGAATTTTAAATGCGACCGTCTCCCAAAACAACATTTGGTAGATCGTTATTTTGATGCCTTACGGCGAATGGGGATTCGGAATGATCATCAAGGGCTGGATTTTTTTATCAATGAGAGGGATCATAAATCTGCTGAGGCCTATATCAAACAATCCAAGAATATTATTTGTATTTCCTTAGGGGCGAGCTTTTTTACCAAACGGATACCAGTTTCTAAAATTCAAAGCTGGATAAAAGCATTCGACGAAAGTCGGATAATTCTAATCGGTGGAAAAGATGTACTTAAAGATGCTCACGAAATCGAAGAGCAGTTTCCTCAAAAAGTTGTAAATCTTTGTGGGAAGATTAATCTACAAACCTCTGCTGCAATTATTAAAAATTCCAAAGTCCTTATTACTGGGGACACCGCAACGATGCACATGGGCGCAGCTTTAAACACTTCAATGATCAGTGTATGGGGAAATACCATTCCAGAATTTGGGATGTCTGCCTACTATGGGAATCAAAAGAACAAAAATTTCAATCTTGAGGTAAAGGATCTTTCTTGTCGTCCTTGCTCTAAATTGGGTCATGACAAATGTCCCAAGGGTCATTTTAAATGTATGTTTGACCAATCTGATTCTCGATTAATCGAGCAGGTTTATCGACTAACTGATCAATAATAGAAAACCTTTCACCCCCTAAATATTGTTATATTTATAAGGCTTTATAGAAGAGCCACTTATTTAATTTTAAAAAATCAAACATCATGTCATTTAAGCAAGGTCAAAAACCCTCATTTGGAGATCAGGGTAAATTTGTGAAGTATGGGGTATTTATATTCTTATTTTTTCTACTAATGGTTATTCTTTCTAATACGACATTCTTAACTATCGATCCAGGAAAGAAGGGCGTAATATTTAAACGCTTTGGTGGGGGATTGGATAAAGAAAATATCTACTCTCAAGGTTTTCACATAATTGCTCCTTGGAATAAGATGTACATCTATGATGTAAGAACCAACGAAGGCTTGGAAAAAATGCAAGTACTTTCTAAAAATGGTTTGACCATTGAGGTGGAATTGTCGTACAGATATATGCCAATGCCAGAAAAAATAGGATACCTCCATGACGAAATTGGAGCTGATTTTTTAAGAAGAATTGTGGTCCCTGAAATTAGATCAGCAACCAGAGAAGTAATAGGACGATATTTGCCAGAAGAATTATATTCTACAAAAAGAGAAGCAATTCAGGATGAAATATTTACTAGAACTTCGACTGCTGTTGGAGGTAAAAATATTACAATTGATGCGATTCTTATTAGAGAGGTAACTTTACCACCTAAATTAAGAGCAGCTATCGAGCAAAAATTGGAAGAAGAGCAAATGTCTTTTCAATATGAATTTAAACTGGACAGAGAACGGAAAGAAGCGGAGAGAAAGATCATTGAGGCACAAGCCAAAGCGGATGCCAACAAAATCTTAAATGCTTCTCTAACAGATAAGATTCTTCAAGATAAAGGAATCGAAGCAACCTTAGAGTTAGCAAGTTCGCCCAATTCTAAAGTAGTTATTGTTGGAGGAGGTGACAAAGGCTTGCCACTGATATTGGGCAATCAATAGAAAATAAAATAATTAGAATAAAGGGTTCTTGCCAGTTCAAGAACCCTTTTAAATTTAAGGATATTAGCAAAGACTATGCTTATTGGGGTTTTCAAATTTGAATAATCCTACACTAACTCCAATTCCTCCACCAAACCCTTTATAGCGATCAGTTTCGAATAATGGGTTATTATCTAAATCTTTGGTATACTGGTAGCTTCCCATTAGATTTAATTTTACATACGGGATCACATTTATTTCAACGATTAGTTCAGGTTTGAAGACCAAGACATCATCTTGATAGTAGTCAAATTGATTATTAGGGTCAGGAATATAGTAGTAGGGTTCTTCGGAGTTTGTTTGTCCAATACCGAGTTTGAATTTGGAAAGTAAGTGCACATTTTTTTCGGGAAGAAATTGATATCCTAAGGAAATTCCGCCATGCATCATTCCCATGTTTGATGCTAGAATAAAGCTATTGAATTCTTCTATGACACCTGAAATGTAAGCGGCACAAAGTACATTGTCCAATGCTGCCCCAACTTCTACAGAGTTGGATGTTTTGCCAATGTTATTTAAGTGATGGATTTCGATTGAGTTGGTTGCATAGATGCCTTGAAAGTTTGCAGTGAAAACGGAGTTTTGAGCTTGAAGATTACAAATGGAAATTAATAAACTAAGACCTAGTGTTAGAGATGTATTTCTCATTTTTATTATTTTTTGTGATTAATACATCAAAAATGCGCTTGATTGCTCATCTTTTCTATGAGTTACATCATTAGCTTTAGTGATTCTCGTCAAATTCAATGGAGATTAAGTGGACTTATTCTAAGTCTACTTCTAAAGTATTTTTAATTGCTCTTACGCTTAAGATAGACTACCAAAACTCTAATAAAGCAATTTGTAAACTCTGTTACTAATCAGAGGTTTTCTGTTTTTTACCGAATCAGGCTTTTCTCCTGCCCAAACATATAACATATCTTGCCTCACCGTAGGACTAGTAAAATAGTAGCGATGCTTTGAAAATTTGCTTGCAAAATCATTGTTGTCATCAACAATGGATACATCCACAATCGTAATATTATTCGGCGCTTTTTCTATGCTATCTAAGCCATCAAGTCCCATTCTAGTATGATCGTGTAGTAGCTTTGCCATTTTTAAAGTTCGATCATTATTGTGACGATAGATCAAGATTTGTTCTACAACCTCTTCAATATTTTCCATGGGTTGTCCTTCTTCATAAATGTTTCCGATAAGATCAGATCCTGCCTGAATTAAAATATCAATGGGTGGATTCTCGTAATCAGCAGAATCCAAGACACAATGAATGCCTTGAAATACTTTATTACCCATAGAATGACAGAGGAAATTTACCTCTGAGGCTTTTTCTTTGTCCTTTAATTGTTCCATTAATTTAATCGACCGATCGGTAATGGTCCCAAATTTAGTTCCCTTGTTCAAGGCAATCTTAACATTGTTTTTATAAATCACCTTACAATCCCAAATATAAGAGATACAGATACCGGTTTGGTTTTGATTATTTGAAAAAATATCCTTGTACATGGCATTGGTACTGAGTTCAAAAAACTCATTGGTGTTACCCCATTGACCATGAATATAAAATAAGACATCATTTTTCTTTTCATCCATCGAAAGGTATGCCGATTCAAATTCTTTGAAGAATATTTCTTCCGCTTTTATCTTTTCAGAACGAGCAAACGGTTTTTTAACTGCGCCGTTTTTATCTTCATACTCGATGATTCCATATTCATATGTATAGTCCGGTTCTTCGAGTCCATTCAGTTGGATATAGAAATGTTTGAAATTAGGACTGATCCCTTCTGCTTGAATAGAATTGAAACATAGAAGACAAACGAGAAGTAAGAACGAAATCTTGGTTTTCATTAAGTAAAGCAATTTGAATAGAACAATAATCGTTTCAATAACGACAAAGTTTGATGTAGTGTTACATTTTTGATCAACAAACGTAAGCGCAAATATAATGCTTGTCGAAAATATTTGTCTCAAGTAAAGAAATTCAACAAATTAACATTGCAATTCCACATCATTTTTTCAAACTATTAAAAATGATGATATGCAAGGACTACAAAATTTCTTTCTCTTTTGTTCAGGAGTTAATCCTCTAGTTCTTAAAAGAGCTCCTGCTGATGTTGGTAAATATGCAAATATTGGTGCCACAGTTTTTTTTACTGGAGTATTTGCTTTTATGGCCGCATCTTATGCTTGTTTTACTGTTTTTAAGTCTTATCCCATGTCAATTCTGTTTGGCCTTATTTGGGGATTGATGATTTTTAATTTGGATCGATATTTAGTTTCGAGTATGAAACGAAAGGCTAATCTTCTCGCGGATTCTATGATGGCGCTTCCCAGATTGGTATTGGCCATATTGATTGCTTTGGTTATTTCTAAACCAATTGAACTTAAGATTTTTGATACCGAAATAAAATCGGAGCTCATTTCTATGGAGCAAGAACGATTTAAAGAGCAAGAACAAATCTTGAAATCGAGATATGAGGACGATATCAATACACTTAATGTTGAAATTTTAGCTTTAGAATCCTCATTCGCCGAAAGGCAAAAAAATACAGATATACTTCTTAACGAATCGATCAAAGAAGCAGATGGGACTGGAGGGTCACAACAGAAAAATTTAGGTCCAATCTACAAAACTAAACGGGCAGCATACGAAAAGTCGCAAGCGGAATTGCAAAAACTCTCTGAAGAGATATCCCCATTAGTGCATTCTAAGCGAAATCAAATCGATGCTTATCGTCAAGAGATCGATGAAGAAATCGCATCGTTGAAACGAGTACCCTTAGATGGTTTTGCAGCAAGGGTCGAGGCTTTGTCAAGACTAGGAAGTAAGAGCTCAGTGATATTGTTGGCATCTATATTTATTACTCTACTGTTTATCGCGATTGAGTGCGCACCGATTTTGGCTAAGTTGATGTCTTCGAGGAGTCCCTATGATTTTGTCTTAGATGAACATGAAGAAAAATATAAAATGGCTCATTTTAAACGAACAAATTTGTTGCGCAATCTAACGACATCAAAAGTGAGAATGGATACAGAAATCAAAAAAGCAAAGACACTCCGCATGATCGAAATGGAAAAGCAATTGGCCAATGATATGGTCAAAGAAGAGTATGATAAGTTAAAGTCTAGCCTAAGTTGGAAGGATGTTTTTCGAAGAAAGAATGTATTGGGATTTGAAGATTAGAATTGACGGGGAGGACAAAATTCATGTGTTTTACCCTCCCCGTTTTCTTTTAAAATCTGATATTCAAATATAGGGCTGTAGGTTTATTCAGGGCAGAGGACCAACCTTTACTGATATCTTTTTGATCTTGATTATTGGTTGAATTATCGTTGCGTATGTATTCATTATTGTTACGGGAAATATAAAATGACATTTCGGTAGAGAGACTGATTGATTCTGTAATTTTAAAATCAACCGTTCCAGTCGGACCAAAACCCATAGATCTTCCTTTATTCTCATATCTCGATAAGATGGATGAACTATTTATAATTTCATTATAGTTTCGGGAGGTTTGAAAAATTACATCGGCACCTAGCATAAATGAAAATCTATTTTTATTCATGATCGTTCGATCAAATCCTATCCGGGCATCCAAAATATGATTTTTGGAAGACCCACTATTTCCTTGGCCACTTTCATTATCTCTTTCGTTATTCGAAAAATTTCCACCAAATCCAGCTTTCAGTGCCCAATTTTTCATATTGAATCGATAGATGAGTGTATATGGTGTGGAGGGAGAATAGAATACTCCAAAGTCAGAACTGTTAACGATAGAATTGATGTTGAGCCCTAAAGAATGGGTGTTGTTGTAGCTATCTTCTTGGCCAAAAGCGTTAAAAAGAGAAGTAATAATTAAGCTTGTAATTAGAATTATTTGTTTCATGTCTATTGTTTTAAATTAAAAAAGGAAGACAAGATATCCTTGCATCTTGTCTTCCTTTATATAGACCTCTTATTATGCCAAGAGGTTGGGTATTTAAGAACCCAATTTAAATTTTAGCCATCACTTTATAATCAGCGAGTTTTTCTTTAGCCTTTTCAATCCTATTCATTTGTGCGTTGAATGCGGATTCTGACATTTTTCCTTTGTTCAGTTTTTCTTGAGATCTGGTCATGCTTTGTTGAATTCTTTTTTCAGCTTTTTCAGCAAAAGAGATGCAACTTTTTTTACGAGCGGCGGTCATTTGAGTGGTAGCTATTGTAGTACTGCGTTCGATGGCATGTGGCGAATCACTTTTTTTGATTTGATTGTTTTTTTGTTTAGAAATATTTGAGTTGTTGTCTCCTTTTGTGTTTGGCGATTTAGGCATTGCATTGGCATCGTTGAACTTGTTAGATTTCAAAGCCATTGGTCTTGGAGTTTTTTTACCTTCCATTTCCATATCTACAAGTAGATTTTCGAGTGAGGACTCTAGTTTTGTCAGTTTTTCTAGGTCAAAACTCTCTTCTTGCGCCTGTATATTTTGGGGTAAAACAAAAAGAAGAAGTGTAAATACAAGGATTCCTATTTGCGTTATATTTTTCATATTCATCTATTTTTATTTGAAATTGACAAATGACAATTTATTTAAAGTCCTTTTTCTTGAGACTTTGTCTAGAACTCAATTATGTCATCAAGCCCTTAAAAATAATAGAGAATTTATATCTAATGCACTATCTGACAGAATTTTTCTGATTTTTAGATAATACAAAGAGTTTTTAATCTTTTGTAATTGGCTTTCGCCGAATGCGTTCACTTTTTTGTGACTACCTTAAACGCACCAGTATTTTTGCTGTTCGTAGCTAGTATTTTTGTAATTAGGCTTGGTTATTCAAATCGATCAAAAACCCAAAGATTGTCTTGCTCGTCTGTAAAACCAATGATTCCATTCTCAACATTATAGTATAGACTTTTTAAATCATTGATACCTGTTTTTGAAGAATGACTTACGTGCTTAAATTCTTTTCCATTTAGTGATATCGATTCATGATATTCTCTGGTGAACTCAAAAAAGTGAAAGAAATCATCTTGTTCCAAATAATAGTTCTTGAATGAAGCCATTTGAGTATATATATTAGAATTAATGTCAGGGTTTTCCGATCGAATTGCAACAATCAATTGATCACCGAAAACAGGATAACTTTGAGCGGGTTGAGTATTCAGTTGTAAAGTTATTTTTAAGTCTAATCTTTCGCAGTAATGCGCATTTATAAGGAAGTGACATTGAAATACATATTCGTTATTGGATCCGACTTGACAATTTAATTGAAATTCTCGTTCGATATAAGTCTCTCGCTCTCCATTGGGATGTGGCTCAAAAACAACTTCTTCACCAGTTTCATTCTTGAAAATAATTCTAGTTTGCTCATTAGCATAAGGTATAAAATTTCTTGACGAACTTTCAAGATCAATTGTTCCGAGATCAATGATGCCTTCTTGGCAATTAGGAATCTCCGGTGTGACCAATTCATTTTCATCTTTGGAACACGAACTAAGGTTAAAAAGAATTAGCATTGCGATTAGTAGAACATGGATTGACTTTCTCATTTGTGATGTTTTATTTGATCACAAAGTAGAGAGAGTCATGATGTACTATTTTAAAAATCGGTCAACGTCATCAAGTATTATTTTACGTTTTATCAATTGCCATCAACTTGTACTCAAAAGCTTTTTGATTCCTTGGATTTTAGTTTCTTTAAAATCAAACTTGAGTTTATTCTTACTAGAAGAATTCATGTCTATCGAGGCAGCAAACGCTTTATTGTTTTTTGTTTTGATGGCTACCAATCGTACGTTTTCATTTTTAGGAATGTTTGAGAAAGCAATTTTATTTTTTAGTCTTTTTGGTCGGAGTAAAGATTGTATGTTTTTGAAAATTAAATAATACTCAATGTCCATGTCGTTATTCACAAATTCTAAGTTTGTTTTACTTGCTTCTGGTAGTTGAATAAATCGATCGCAATTGATCCAGCCGAGAGTTGGTGTGTTTAATACATAGCGACTTAGTATATCTTTGTCAATATATCCCATCTCATATTTCTTTTCAGCAATAGAAGTATTGACCTCATTAAGTTTGCTATTAAAATCTCCACAAAAAGAAGCAAATATTTTGTGATGGTAAAGAGGGAATTCTAAATTAGTATACTTCAATGCATCTTGTAAAGAATTGCCATAAACTAATTTAGCATAATGAGCTTTGTCATATTTTATTCTGCCTATTTGTCTTTGTAAAAAAGCGAATGTACCGTTGATCAATTTGTGATGAGAAATTTTATCTTGATTATTTCGAACATGTTCTATTGCCCTGAATAATCTACCTTGAATTCTGGATGTGATTTCATATTCTCTATGCGCTGCTAATATTTCTCTTCTTTTGTATACTTCTTTAATCCATGCTTCTCTTTTTTCAGAAAGTCCTTTTTGATTGTTGTCATATCTTTCTTTGGCTTCGAGATATTTTTTCTGCGCTATTTCAAATTTTTCGGGAGTATAATTTCCTTTAAAAGGTGGGTTTGGTTTTCTTAAAGAAATGGGGTAGGGTGGCATTTCCTCAGTAGTTTGAATGCTTATCTCATCAAGATTTGATTTAAAATTTAGAATAGGAGATAAATCCACTTGTAAAAACAAATCATCTTTTTCAAGCTCATTGGTCACATCCATCCCAGTAGCTTCCCAGAGAATATCTCCTTCATCTTCTGCCGCCACGAAAAGTTCCATTCCTTTTTTAAGTTTCTGAGGTGGGAATTTTAATTCAATACTAGCACCATCTTTAAGTTGTAAGATTTGATCATCTTGCATGGCTTCAATGTAGATCATGCCACCAGTTTCTAGCATTTGATCCGAAGTTTGAGTAAATAAAAAATTATCTACCATGTCAACATAAGAAAATACTTCTTTGATATTTATCTGGATTTCTCCGTCTTGGGCAGCAGTACCATCCGCATAGCAAAAGGCATTAGCGGGAATACTCACAGAAGTTCCATGGGGTAAATTATATTTAACTTCTTCCTTATTATTGATTTTAATTCTGTGGACCTGGTCCTTTTGAATTTGTTCAACAAAATCATTGACAGAGCTATAATTGTAAATGGTAGCGCTTAATTCAACTCTTCGGTTTTTGGCTTTGAGCTTTTGTGCTTCACTCAATAATATTTGTTCTCCTTTGAAGTCAATACTTATGTCTTTCTTACTGATCCCCAAGTCCAACAACTGATTTTGTACGCTTATCGCTCTTTGTTTGGATAATTCTAAATTGTACAATTCACCACCATCTTGATCAGTATGTCCTATTATTGAAATACTATATTCTGAAGCACCCTCAATTTTATCATAGATTTCATTGATCGCCATTCTACTTTCTTCAGAAATGTCAGATTGATCGTAATCAAAGAGAATGTTTTTCTGAATAATTTCTTGTGAGAAAGTACGAAGTGTTGAATACAAAAAGATGAATGATAATAAGAAGAATTTTTTCGCAGGCATAGGTGGTAAGTGTTGATCTTCTATACCAACGAATTATTTTTGGGTTTAGGTATTGTTAGACTTAAATTCTATATGGATTTAACGAAATTCTAAAAAAAAATATTCGCGTCAAGCGCGAAAGCAAAGATCTTAGCTCTAATCCAATATGTACATTCTAAATGTACAAGTTTAGATGTTCAATTGATATATAAAACAAGGCACTAACGAATCGAATCCTTAGTGCCTTGAAATATTAAATGCGAATGGTTTGCTTATTTCTTTTTCTTGCAACAAGCTTTTTTGTTCGAACAAGCTTTTGTTTTTCCCTTTGTCTCTACATCACTTTTTTCCATAACACTCGATGCTACAGCCGTTTTGATTTCTCCAGTTTTAGAGCTAGCTTTAGTACAAACGTTTTTACATTTTGCCTTGCACTCTTCAACAGTCATTCCCATTTTTTTTGCACACTCCTCAATAGATGAACAACAATCTTTTTTTCCTGCACAACAAACCTTTTTGTCAACGCCAGTTAGATTAACCATTTCTCTTGAATCACTTGCAGAAGCGACTGCAGTCGTAGTTGTCGTCTTTGCTGCACACTTCTTTGCACATAGTTTTTTACATTCTTCTAAAGTGATGCCCATTTTTTCAGCACACTCTTTGGTAGGTACACATTTAGCTGTTTTTTCAGGTGCTGGGTTTGGTGTTTTGTTAGCCTCCTGAGCCTGGCTCACAGAAACAAACATGAAGCAAACTAATACTAATCCAAATAACTTTTTCATTATATTTCTTTTTTCAAATTCACTCAGAAGCGCTGAGTTACCGTTTCTTTACGAAACAAAATTAGAGACAAAGCCTGGTTGCTTTTGTGTAAGACTTGCAAAAACCTTGTTAACAACTTGTTAAACGAGTGAAAGTCAACAAAATAAGCCGTCTCTTTACATCATAATAAAGATAAGACAATTGATTCAACACTGGTTAAAATCAAATCAAATTCCTTACCTATTCAGTTTTGTTTGCTTGGCACTCATCGCTTTGATGGCATTTCAAATTAATTTTTTGAATGAAGCGAAGGACTTGATAGAAGAGCAATTTGATCAAAAAGTAAATCTTGCGATTGGGAGTACATTGAGCGATTTCAATGCCAAGCATGTCACCAAATTAGAAATGGATGATTTGCTACTGAATAGTACTGAGGAATCTTGCACATATATAGATATTGAAAAAGGTACACTAACGAAAACTGATAAAGCAGAACTGGAATCCAATCTCAGTAATTACATGAGTTGTTTTGGTATCGATGAAAAATATGAAATTGAAATTTTTGATAGTGCCTGTTGTGTAGCTCAATCTGGGAAGTCTTATTGCTGTGCGATTAATCCCTTAGATCCTAATCCAGACAATTACCAATTGGGAGTGTCCTTTGGTTCAAAAGAAGATTATCTGTTTGATCGAATGAAATTTATGATTCTTTCTTCAATCTTGATTTTTATTCTGTTGGCATCAGTGTCTTTTCTTATCCTTTGGTCCCTAATTAAGCAAAAAAGAATCACAGCAAATAATATCGATTTTTTCAATAATACCGCTCATGAATTAAAGACGCCTTTAACAAACATTTCATTAGCACTCAATCTGCTGGGAAGAAAACATGCTCAAATCAAAGAGGATCAATATGCCAAAATTATAAAATCTGAAAACTCAAAATTAAAAGATCAAATAGAGCGCGTCTTGTTTTTGTCACGAATGGAAAATGGCGAACATAAAATGAAAAAGGAAGCGATCGATCTGAAAATTCTCGCAAAAGAAGTGGTGGATAATATGCAGATGATCATTGAGGAAAAAGAGGGGAGTGTTGAGTTGGATTTGCCTTTCGGCGAATTAGTAGTTCTAGGTGATCCATACCATCTAAGTAATGTGTTTAGAAATTTAATTGATAATGCACTAAAATATTGTAACGAAAAACCAGTTCTAAAAATACAGTTGAAGGAAATAGATGATGCCGTTCATGTATTATTTTCGGATAATGGTGTAGGAATATGCAAAGCAGATCAAAGTCATATATTCAAAAAGTTTCAAAGAGTGAATACAGGCGATGTACGAGAAGCAAAAGGATTTGGTATCGGACTTTCATATGTGAAAACTGTCATCGAAATGCATCGCGGCTTGATCAACGTGCAAAGCGAATTAAATAAAGGAAGCCAATTTGAATTAATTATTCCAAACAAATAAATATGTCAGAAAAGAAAATCTTAGTAGTTGAAGATGATTTGAATTTGGGATTTTTATTAGTCGATTTTTTACAATCCGAAAACTTTCATGTGAAATTATGTAAAGATGGTATGGCTGGATTGAACATGATTCAGAACCAACATTTTGATCTTTGCTTACTCGATGTCATGATGCCAAAGTTGGATGGATTTGCCGTAGCCAAAACTTTAAAAAAGAAAGGCGTGAAGACACCTTTTATCTTTTTGACTGCCAAGTCATTGAAAGAAGATAAATTGGCTGGTTACGAAATCGGTGCCGAAGATTATATAACAAAGCCATTTGATGAAGAAGAATTATTGTGTAAAATCAATGTGATTCTTAGAAGGCAAAAAGAAGATCCCTATCAAAATTGTCCTGGAAAATTCCAGATAGGTGAATATTCTTTTAATTACGAAAGGCAAGAATTGAAACATGGAGATTTTGTCCATCGAATGACAGAAAAGGAAAACGAAATTCTCCGTTTACTGTGTCTAGAAAAGAACCGTATTCTAAAACGTGAAGATGCAGTAGCAAAAATCTACGGAAGGCACGACTATTTTTTGGGCAGAAGTTTTGATGTTTATATTTCTCGACTTAGAAAGCTATTAGCCAAAGACAAAAATTTAGAAATCCAGAACGTGTTTAAAGTAGGTTTCATCTTAAATGAAAATCCTGTAAAGGTTTAAACAAACTATTTTATTTCTGAAACCGTTTCAAGTTGTTTTGGCTAAAATTCCATTCAGGAGTTTGTATGGTCATGTTGTCATCCAATGTATACCATGGAGAAAGCTTTTCATTCATTGGGTTTTTTAGAATTTGTAATTCTTGTGCCGGCATATAACTCTGAGCTAGTAGATAAACTTTTTGACTATTCATTTGATTTATGGCCATATCTACAACAATAACCGCATGTCCCGGAAATCCTCCTATGATAAAAACATCTCCGATTTGCATGTCTGAATAATTGACAGCTTTCAATTCTTTGGATAAAGAAGAAGTGCCAGCATACATGAATATTAATTCTAGGTATTCCCAAAAATCTTGGTAGGTGTTGGAAAAGTTTTCTCCTTCATCCCAGTAGGTTTGATTTCCATTAATGATCATTCTTTTCCCCTTCATCCACTCTAGGTATTCCACTTTAAATCCATTGGTGAAATTGAAATGTATTTCGTCATATTTTTTTTGTGACCATAAGTATTCGGCCCTGAGCCGCATAATCGCATCCGCACATTGATGAAGATCTTTATTTCCTATAGATAGATCAATAACAGCATCATATACTTGATGGTTCTTTTTAACGCTTCCATCAAAATATTTTACTTCTGTGCCAGCAGGTTTTAATTTTAAATTCCTGAGATAAGAACTAAATGAATTGTCATTGATAACCGTACGCTCGTAATCTTCAGGCGGTTGAAATCTGGTTTCTAGCGTGTTCCCTGTAAACTCAAGACTTGTGATTACTTTTTCGACTTCGGTAGAGTCCAGATCACTTTCTGATGTTTTCGTTTCTTGACAAGCGATCAAATTGGTACAGCATATCCATACTAAGATAAATTTGGTCAAAGTCATACGATGTTTTATTTAGACTAATAACGTGGATGATGAGCTAAAATTTTAGAGAGAAACTTCCTCGCTCTTTACAATGGTGAAAATGCTTTTCTCTTTTTCATGATATCCATATTCATAGCAAAAGCGATAGGGCTTGCCATTATCAATCCTATATTCATGGGTCATGTAATCAAATCGAAAACCAGAAAGAATCAATTGATCCTTATGAATTGATTCAAATCCCTTGGAAAGAAGTTGCATTAAAATGCGTCGGTTCTTTCGAAGGAGATTATTGGTGTTGCGCATAAATTTATTTGCGTCTGAGTTTATCTTGTTATAATGAGCACTACGACAATAATCCGAGCAAAACCTCTTGTCAGATCTTCCTATGATACGTTCGTCACATGCTATACAAGTTTTGCTCATTAAGAATTATTTATTTGGGAAATCCAGTTTATTATTTTGTCATTTAATACGGTTAAGGGTACACAACCTGCATCCAATATTTCATTGTGGAATTTGGCGATCTCAAATTTATCACCCAAATCCCGTTCTGCTCTATCTCTTAATTCTTGAATCTTCAGTTGACCAATTTTATAAGACAAGGCTTGTCCCGGAATCGCCATGTAACGTTCAATCTCAGCAATAACACTTTCCTCTGGTTCAGCTTCGTTTTCTAAGCTATAGGCTATCGCTTCTTCCCGAGTCCAGCCCATAGCATGAATACCTGTATCCACAACTAGACGTATGGCGCGATGTATTTCCATGCTCAGCATTCCAAAATATTGATAAGGGTCGGTGTATAGCCCTAGTTCTTTTCCTAGGGATTCGCAATATAAAGCCCAGCCTTCACCATATGCTCCGTACCAAAGAAATTTTCGAAACTCTGGTAAGGTTGTACTTTCTTGGGTCAAGGATATTTGATAGTGATGTCCAGGGATCGCTTCATGCAAAAACAGCGCTTCATCCGAAAAATTATTGTATTTACTGGCATCCGGTACCGGCACATAAAATATACCTGGGCGACTTCCATCGGGTGTTCCTGCATTGTATTCTGCGCTAGCCGAGGCCTCACGAAAAGCCTCCGTTCTTCGTATTTCAAAAGGCGTTTTGGGCTTCAGATCAAACATAGAAGATACTGATGGTTTTAGCTTGTTATTGATTGCATTAAAGTGCTGAATCACTTCTTCGGCATTTTGGTACGGCATTAAATCTTTATTGGTCCTTACATGATCAAAGAACTCATTTAAGCTTCCGTCAAATCCGATGACATCTTTCACGGCCGTCATTTCTTTTCTTATCCTAGCTACTTCACTTAATCCCAAATTATGGATTTGTTCTGCCGTTAAATCGGTCGTTGTCCAGTACTTTATTAGGTACTGGTACCAGCTTTCGCCACCAGGCAAAGAAGTAAGCCCATGCTCCTCTCGCGAAGCCTCTAAATATTCTGTACTTAAGAACTCCTGCAATACTTTAAAAGACGGAATGATTTTGTCTTCAAGCATGTTTTTATAATCTTGAGCTATTTGAGCTTTCTCCTCTTTGGAGATTTTCTCTGGCATGTTTATGATGGGCTTGTAGTATAAGTGCTCTTCTACTGGTCCTTCGATTAGGGCTGCGATCTGCGGGATTACTTTTTCTGTTAAAGGCTTTGGAAGTACAATCCCTTTTTCTATCCCAGATTTCATGTTTGCGATGGCTTGGTTACTCCAAAAAGAAAATAGCTTGAGGCGTTCGAGCCAGTTTTGATAATCTTTCACCGTCTCAAATGGTTGCGCTCCGCTCCCACCTGCTAGTTGACTTATGGTGAGTGGGGTAGACCAAAATTGATTGATCGGCTGTAGTGCGTTTGGAAATTTAAGCCCTTCTCCATTGATTTCACATTCGTACTTTAAAATATCATAACTCAATTTTTCTTCTGCATTCAGACTGGACTTATCAATCGTTTTTAATAAATCGAGATATTTTTGAAAATAGTTCATTTGGTTTTTAATATGTCTCGTTGAGATTTCGATGGGTAATAAATGGTTGTATCGATTGTCTCCATTAAAAGTGGCAGTCAATGGGTTTAGTTTTAAGCCATCTTGATAATAGTCGTTGAGCAATTGCTCAAAAGGAGAATTTTCCTGAGAAGCGTTTTTCTCTTTGTTTTGGCTTTGACAGCCAATGAATAAAATCAAGACAACAAGTAGTATTAAATTTTTCATACTTATAATGTATATACCTTTTATTAAATATTTGTAACCAAATTAATTGTTGCTGTATTTCACTTCTCCTCCTACGATGGTCATTTTTACCTTCGTATCTAATATTTCATCTTCTTCACAAGTCAATAGATTTTTTGACAATACAGTAAAGTCTGCAAACTTACCCACTTTAATACTTCCTTTTTTGTCCTCTTCAAAAGCTGCCTTGGCATTATTAATTGTATAAGATTGAAGAGCCTCTTCTCGAGTCATGCTTTGTTCTGGAAAGAAGGCATCAGGATAAGCCACTCTTTTACGAGTCACGCTCGAATAAATACTAACAATAGGATCTACATCTTCGACTGGCGCATCGGTTCCATTGGTGACTAGTGCCCCGGCATCTATCAAAGATCGCCAAGCATAAGCACCTGTCCTTGCGCGCTCTTCACCCAACCTTTTTACGACAAAAGGCGAATCACTGGTGCAATGAACTGCCTGCATTGAAGCGACGACGCCGAGCTCTGCAAATCTTGGGATGTCTTTGGGGGCAACATGTTGTGTGTGTTCCATTCTCCATCTCCAATCTTTGTTCCTGGTATGACCCAACGATTCAAATAAGTCAAGCATTTCTCTATTGCCGCGATCACCAATCGCATGGACGCACAATTGGATATCATTTTCTATTGCAAGTTCTGCTATTCTTTTAACCTCCGAAATATCCGTGGTATTTTGTCCGTAAAAATCCGGTTTGTCATCATAGGGTTCTAGTAGCCATGCTCCGTAAGAACCTAGTGCACCATCAATCTCAGATTTTATGGCATTGCAGGTGAAATATCCATTACCACGATCTATTGTTTTTAATTCGTCTACAACGTCAATCACTTTATCTGTCGAATCCCTGATCATGGCCCAAAGTCTCAAATCAAATTTGCCTTCATCAGCTAGTTTTTGAAAACGCTGTATTTCATATATTTTTGATCCCGCATCTTGAAACGAAGTGATCCCTTTTTGCAAGCACTCTTTTTGCGCTTTTTCAATGGCCAGATACCATCTGTCATCCAGCTCTTTTTGACTGAGTCCTTCCTCATATTTTTGTAACATTCGATAAATTAAATTCATGGCACGTTCCTCAAAAACCCCTAAGGCATTTTGGTCAAAGTCTCTTACAATTTCTCCTCCTGGGTCTGAGACACTTTCCTTGGTAATTCCTGCTATTTCCATCGCTTTCTCATTCGCAAAAAGCGCATGACCACTGGCATGTTTAAGTAGGACAGGATTGTCGGGACTGACCGCACTTAATTCGTAATGATAAGGATAACCATGATGACTGTGGCCAGGTACTTCCTCCCATTTTTCTTGGTGCCAGCCTCGTCCTTCTATCCACTCTCCGGGCTTGGCATCCTTTACTTTTTCGGCTACCATTTCAACAATTTCATCCCAGCTCTTGGTTTGTAGTAAATTCAAATTAATTAAACTTTTGCCTAGGCCAGAAAAGTGACCATGTCCTTCAATAATTCCGGGCATCATAAAAGCTCCCTTCAAATCTACTTTTTGGGTAGCTTCATCACATTGTTTGAGAAGGTCTTTTTTTGTGCCTATTGCGCTGATTATTCCATTTCGGACAGCCACGGCCTCAATATTTTGATTTTCCTTTTCAGCGGTATAAATCGTTCCATTATAGTATAATATTTCATGTTTTTCAGGAGATTCGCAGGAGATACAGCATATAAAAAGAAGAAGTACTAAAATTTTATAATTCATATTTTTCGTTTGACGCTTTCGCGAATGATTAAAATTTGATCGGAAATTATTGCCATAGTTTAGTTACTACAATTTACTAAAAATAAAACCTCTTCCATAAGGCAATAAATCCAGTATCCAGAAAAGATCCTGAGTACATAGCTTCATTCAAATGTTTGTGAAAGAAGCAAGAATAGTATATTTGCAACCCGATGCAATTAATACATACTTTAAAAGAGGCATACCTTGCCTACGAAGCGAAACAATCTTTTAACCCGACGTATCCAACGCTGTATAATCCAGCAGACTACATATTGAAGTTGGGGGGTAAAAAAATGAGACCTGTGATGCTCCTGCTTGCCAATCACGTTATGGGTGGTGAGTTAGAGAAGGCATTGCCTGCAGCCTATGCTGTAGAAATGTTCCATAATTTCACCTTGATGCACGATGACATCATGGATAAAGCAGAAATGCGCCGTGGTCAACCATCGGTGCATATTAAGTACAATACAAATCAAGCAATACTTAGTGGTGATGCGCTGGCAATCATGGCCTATGAATATGTATTGTCTAATTATTCACCAGAATTGGGATGGAATTTATTACGCATTTTCAATAAAATGGCCTTGGAGGTCTGTGAAGGTCAGCAAATGGATATGGATTTCGAAGAAATGGATGAAGTAGAAATTTCGCAATACTTTAAAATGATTGAACTGAAGACTTCTGTGCTTATCGGTGCCGCCATGCAAATGGGGGCTTTGATCGGTGGAGCCAGCGATGAACAAGCCATGCATTTGTATGAGTATTGCAAGAATGCTGGGATTGCTTTTCAAGTTCAAGACGATGTGTTGGATACATTTGGAGATCAAGCAAAAACAGGTAAACGAGTAGGAGGTGATATATTAAACAACAAAAAGACCTATTTATATCTCAAAAGTTTGGATTTGGCTTCCGCCAATGAAAAAGAACGATTGAATGAACTTTTTTCTTCTATTTCATCAGACGAGCAGGCAAAGATCGATGAGGTTAAGGGGATTTATAAAAATGTCCATGTGATGGAGTATGCTTCTCAGGTCATGGAAGCCTATATGCAGCTATCGGACTCTCACGCCAAAAGTTTGGAGTTAGAAACTGAAAAGGAAGCTTTTTTATTAAAGTTTAGTAGCATGTTGGTTCAGCGAGAATCTTAGAAGATTATTTTGGCGTTGTACCACTCCTTTTCAATGATGGCATTATTCTTTTCATAGAATTTGATGGCTCCTACATTCCAATCTAAAACTTGCCATTTGACCATTTTGCAATCCCGAGTTTTTGCTTCGCCAATAAAGTCATCAAAGAGCATTTGACCAACACCTTTTGACCGAAAATCTTCTAAGACAAAAAAATCTTCCAAATAAAACATTTTTCCTTTCCATGTAGAAAAAGTATCATATGATACTGTGCACCCAATGATTTTATCGTTAAACAAAGCAATTTTGATCACAATTAGCCTTTCGGCGAAAGCCTTATAATAATCAGTTATTTTGGCGGTTACAGCCTCCGGTTCGTTTTCAAATTTGGCTAATTTCTTGACTAAATCATATACTACAATAATATCTTTCTCAGTTGCAGTTTTGATCAAAATTTCCTCTTTATTCATAAACTTGAAATTATTTAAAAAATGGGTTTGCAAAACGTGAAAATAGTACTACCTTTGCAGACTCAAATTTTGGCAGGCTTTGTCTGTTTCAAAATGAGATTAATTTTTAACATTAAAAAGCGATTATGCCTACAATTAATCAGCTTGTTCGTAAAGGCCGAAAAAAGATAATTCAAAAGAGTAAATCAAGAGCATTGGATTCTTGTCCTCAAAAGCGTGGTGTATGTACTCGTGTATATACTACAACGCCCAAGAAGCCAAACTCAGCATTAAGAAAAGTAGCGAAGGTAAGATTGACCAATGGTTTGGAAGTGATATGCTACATTCCTGGAGAAGGTCACAATTTACAAGAGCACTCCATTGTATTAATTAGAGGAGGAAGGGTAAAGGATTTGCCTGGGGTTCGATATACTATCGTTAGAGGAGCATTGGATACTGCAGGAGTTGCGGATAGATTACAATCAAGATCAAAATATGGGGCAAAGCGTCCTAAGAAATAATCTTTTCAAAGAATTAAATTATGCGGAAAAGAAAACCGAAAAAAAGAATCATTCAACCAGATCCAAGGTTTGGTGATCAAATGATAACACAGTTTGTTAATAACCTGATGTTGCAAGGCAAGAAAACGATTGCATTTGGTATTTTTTATGATGCCATGGATAAGGTCAAGGAAAAGAGCGGCGAAGATGAGTTGGAGGTATTCAAGAAGGCTTTAAATAATATCATGCCTGGAGTTGAAGTACGTTCGAAGAGAATTGGAGGTGCTACGTTCCAGATCCCTAGAGAGATCAGAGCTGAGAGAAGAGTATCTGTAGGTATGAAATGGTTAATCAAGTATGCAAGAGCAAGAAGTGGAAAAGGAATGGCTGAAAAGTTAAGCGCTGAAATCTTGGCCGCATCAAAAGGAGAGGGAGCCGCAGTGAAGAAAAGAGAGGATACTCACAAAATGGCGGAATCAAACAGAGCTTTTGCTCACTTTAGAGTATAATTTTTTTAAGAACATATTTGTAATAATTAATTACGACAATGGCAAATTTAAAATTCACCAGAAATATTGGTATTGCTGCTCATATTGATGCAGGAAAAACGACAACTACCGAAAGAGTTTTATACTATACAGGTATTAGCCACAAGATTGGAGAAGTACACGATGGTGCGGCTACAATGGATTGGATGGAACAAGAGCAAGAAAGAGGTATTACGATTACTTCTGCTGCCACTAAGACTGAGTGGAAATGGAAAGATCAGCCATATGCAATTAATATTATTGATACTCCTGGACACGTGGATTTCACGGTTGAGGTTGAGCGTTCGTTAAGAGTATTGGACGGAACAGTTGCATTGTTTTGTGCAGTTTCTGGGGTAGAGCCTCAATCTGAAACTGTTTGGAGACAAGCGGATAGATATAAAGTACCAAGAATCGGTTTCGTTAATAAAATGGATCGTTCTGGAGCGGATTTCTTTTATGTAGTAAATGATGTAAAAGAAAAATTTGGTGCTAATGTAGTTCCTCTTCAAGTACCCATAGGTGCAGAAGAGAATTTCAAAGGCGTGGTTGATTTGATTACCAATGAGGCAATTGTTTGGAATGAAGAGGACAAGGGTATGACTTACGAAGTAATCGATATTCCTGAAGATTTGGTAGATACAGTTGCGGAGTATAGAGAGAAGTTATTGGAATCTGTTTCTGAGTACGATGAGAAAATCATGGAAAAGTACTTTGAAGATCCAGATTCTATTTCAACAGAAGAAATTAGAAATGCGATCCGGGCTGCGGTATGTGATATGAGTATCACTCCGATGATGTGTGGATCTGCATTTAAAAATAAAGGTGTTCAAGCACTATTGGATGCGGTTTGTGCATTCTTGCCATCGCCATTGGATGTGGACGCCATTGAAGGAGTTAATCCTAAGACAGATCAAGCTGAGTTTAGAAAGCCTTCTGTTGAAGAGCCTTTCGCGGCCTTGGCATTTAAGATTGCTACTGATCCATTTGTAGGGAGATTGGCATTCTTTAGAGTTTACTCGGGTGCCTTGGATGCTGGATCTTATGTTTTGAATACGAGATCTGATAAAAAAGAACGTATTTCTAGAATATTCCAAATGCACTCTAACAAACAAAATCCTATTGAAAGAGTTGAAGCAGGAGATATCGCAGCGGGAGTAGGATTTAAGGATTTAAGAACTGGAGATACAATTTGTGATTTGGAAAATCCGATAGTCTTAGAAAGTATGTCTTTCCCTGATCCTGTAATTGGTGTGGCTGTTGAGCCAAAGAGTCAGAAGGATATGGATAAATTGGGAATGGCTTTGGCAAAATTGGCAGAAGAGGATCCAACGTTTAAAGTACAATACGATGAGGATACAAACCAGACCATTATTAGTGGTATGGGAGAGCTTCACTTAGAAATCATTGTTGATCGTTTAAGAAGAGAGTTTAATGTAGAGTGTAATCAAGGTGCTCCTCAGGTTACATATAAAGAAGCGTTGACAAAAACTGTTGATCATACGGAGCGTTTAAAGAAGCAATCTGGGGGATCTGGTTTATTTGCACAGATGTCCTTCCATCTAGGACCTGCTGACCAAGAGTTTTTGGATAGTGAAGATTTCAAGGATGGAAAAGTTAAGCTGCAGTTTGAAAACAAGATTTTTGGAGGATCCATTCCTAAAGAATACTTTCCTTCAATTTTGAAAGGATTCAACGCGATGATGACCAACGGGATTTTGGCTGGATATAATATAGAAGCCATGAAAGTTTCTTTGTACGATGGTCAAACACATAACGTAGATTCTAAGCCAATCGCATTCGAATTATGTGCAAAAGAAGGATTTAGAGAGGCTGCCAAGTCATGTGGTCCGATTTTGTTGGAACCGATCATGAAATTAGAAGTGGTTACACCAGAAGAGTTTGTAGGAAGTGTCATTGGTGACTTAAATAGAAGAAGAGGTCTTCCAAAAGGTCAAGATCAGAGATCAGGTGGAGCGGTCGCTATTCAAGCTGAAGTGCCATTATCTGAGATGTTTGGATATGTGACAGCACTTAGAACGATTACTTCAGGAAGAGCAAGTAGCACTATGGAGTTTGAGAGATATGCAGAAGCTCCAAAGGGAATTGCCAAAGAAGTGATTGAAAAGGCAAGAGGAGAAGTAAGTGCATAAAATGCACCTTAATATTGGATAATAAAGAAATGTTGCTATCTTTGCGGCACTTTTATAGGAAATAAATTTACTTAAAAAGGGTTATGAATCAAAAAATCAGGATTAAACTTCGTTCGTATGACCACAATCTGGTTGATAAATCAACGGAGAAGATCGTGAAAACAGTGAGAAATAGTGGGGCCGTAATATCAGGTCCGATTCCGCTGCCCACCGAGAAAGAGGTATTTACAGTACTTCGTTCACCACATGTGAATAAAAAATCTCGGGAGCAGTTTCAATTGCGTACCCACAAAAGGTTAATCGAAATCTTTACGCCAACACAAAAAACCGTCGACGCTCTGTCAAAATTAGAGCTTCCGAGTGGCGTAGATATTCAGGTTAAGTTAACCTAAGTTGTTCTTTCATAGAACGCATAAATTTTTCTCTGTTTTTTGGAATACTGAAGCGTATGCTTTAAGTAGTTGCCCTTAAGGGGTCCTAAACATTAAATAATGAACGGATTAATAGGTAAGAAAGTAGGTATGACCAGCGTCTTCAATGAGGCGGGGCAATATGTGGCTTGCACAGTCGTGGAGGCACTACCTAACGTGGTAACACAAGTTAAGAATCAAGAGTCTGATGGATATTATGCTCTTCAGTTGGGTTATGACGAAATCAAAGAAAAAAATGTTTCTAATCAGATGATAGGACATTTTAAAAATGCAAAATCAGCACCATTGAGAAAGGTGTTGGAATTTAGAGATTTTGAAGTTGAAAAATCACTCGGAGATAAAATTTCTATCGAAGAAGTATTTGAGGAAGGTGATATTGTGAATGCTGTGGGTACATCAAAAGGTAAAGGTTTTCAAGGTGTTGTGAAAAGACATGGTTTTCGTGGGGTGAATGATGCAACTCATGGTCAACATAATAGATTAAGAGCGCCAGGTTCTATTGGAGCAGCTTCGTATCCTGCCAAAGTAATTAAAGGAATGAGAATGGGGGGACGTACAGGAGGAAATAGAGTGAAAGTTACCAATTTGAAGGTTGTTAAAATCTTAAGTGAAAAGAACTTGATGTTAATCAAGGGTGCTATTCCTGGCCATAAAGGCTCTTATGTAATCATTGAAAAATATTAAGGATGAAACTTGATGTTTTAAGTATTAGCGGAAAATCTACAGGTCGTTCAATTGATCTACCTGAGAATATCTTTGGTCTAGAAAAAAATGACCATCTTTTGTATTTAGCAGTTAAGCAATATTTAGCTGCTCAAAGACAAGGGACGCACAAAGCCAAAGAAAAAGGTGAAGTGAAGGCTTCAACTAGAAAGATTAAAAAACAAAAAGGAACAGGTACTGCAAGGGCAGGTTCTTTAAAATCTCCAATCTTTAGAGGAGGAGGTAGAATCTTTGGACCTAGACCAGATAGAAACTACAAGATTAAGTTGAATAAGAAAGTTAAGTCATTGGCAAGAGCGACTGCTTTATCTGGTAAAATGGCAGATGGTGAATTGAAGATTGTGGAAGATTTTACTTTTGATCAGCCAAAAACTAAAGAGTTCATCAATGTTGTTAATGGATTGGATGTTGGAGCTGGTAAATCCTTATTTGTTTTTGGAGATTATGATAAGAATGTAGTAATGTCTGGAAGAAATGTTCCGAATGCACGTGTCGTTAATGCAAAGGATTTGAATACATATGAAATTTTGAATTCGAAGAATTTGATTTTGTCCGAAAGTGCGATTGATAAATTAAAAGAAGCATTTGCTTAATCCATAAAGATTAAAGTCATGGCTAAAGAAATATTAGTAAAACCGATTATCTCTGAGAAAAGCGAATTGCTTTCGGAAAATTTGAATCAATACTCTTTCGTGGTAAACAAATCTGCGAATAAAGTAGAAATCAGAAAGGCGGTTGAAGAAATGTACGGTGTAGCGGTTAGTTCTGTTAACACCATTAATATGCCTTCAAAGGCAAAAAATAGAAATACGAAATCAGGTTTGTTAAGAGGTAGAAAAAGTGCTTATAAAAAAGCAATGATCACCTTAGCTGAAGGAGAGAACATTGATTTCTTTGGCGAGTTATAATAGGTTAGGATATTTAATAAATATATATCATGGCAGTAAGAAAATTTAATCCAACATCACCAGGTACGCGACATAGAATCGCACTCGATTATAGTGCTATTACAACAAATAAGCCTGAAAAGAGCTTGTTGGCAAAGTTGAGTAAGTCAGGTGGTAGAAATCATGACGGTAAAATGACTGTTCGAAATATCGGAGGTGGTCATAAAAGAAGATATCGTATCATAGATTTCAAACGAAATAAAGAAGGGATTCCTGGCAAAATTAAAACCATAGAATACGATCCAAATAGAACGGCCTTTATTGCCTTGGTAGTTTATGCTGATGGGGAGAAGCGTTATATGATAGCGCCTAATGGAATCAAAGTTGGAGATACGATCAATGCTGGACGTGGAGCTGAACCAGTTGTAGGAAATGCTTTGTATTTGGATGAAATACCTACCGGTACAACTATACACTGCATAGAAATGACACCTGGTCGAGGGGCTGCTTTAGCAAGAAGTGCTGGAACTAATGGTATCCTAGTTGGAACAGAAGGTAAATATGCAATTGTAAAATTACCATCTGGAGAGGTAAGAAGAGTTCTTTCGTCGTGTAAAGCTACCATTGGAACTACATCTAATGCGGATCATCAATTAGAGGTTATCGGTAAAGCCGGTAGAAATAGATGGAAAGGAAATAGACCAAGAGTAAGAGGGGTGGCAATGAATCCTGTAGATCACCCAATGGGTGGTGGTGAAGGTAGAGCTTCAGGTGGACACCCAAGATCAAGAACCGGAGTTATGGCTAAAGGTCAGAAGACTAGAAATACTAAGAAGTATTCTTCAAAACTGATTATTACAAAAAGAAAGACTAAATCGAGAAAGTAATATAGATTATAATGGCAAGATCACTAAAAAAAGGACCTTACGTTTATCACAAGTTGCTTAAAAAAGTTGAGCAAGCTGAAGCATCAGGTAAGAAAACAGTTATCAAAACATGGTCGAGATCTTCAATGATCTATCCAGGTTTAGTAGGAAAAACAATTGCTGTTCATAATGGGAAAAGTTTTATTCCTGTCTTTGTAACAGAAAATATGGTAGGGCACAAACTTGGAGAGTTTTCACCTACTCGATCATTTAAAGGTCATTCTGGAAACAGAAAATAATTTTAAGAATTAAATCAAATTGTCAAACATGGAAGCTGTTGCGAAATTAAGAAACTGCGGATTATCGGCCAGAAAAATGAGATTGGTCATTGACAACATCAGAGGTAAATCTGTTGAAGAAGCTTTGAATATTTTGAAATTCACAAAGAACGAAGCTGCTTCATGGGCTGAAAAAACTTTGTTATCTGCGATTTCAAATTGGGAAAACAAGTCTGATTTGGCTTACAGTGCAGATGACTATGATTTATTCGTGAAGAGTTGCTACTCTAACGAAGGAACAGATCTAAAAAGATTTAGACCTGCTCCTCATGGTAGAGCACATAGAATTCGTAAAAAATCGAATCACTTAACGATCATCGTGGAAAATAAAATTGCCATTGATGAAGGGGAAGATTCAAATACTGAAGATTAATAAATTTATATAAATGGGTCAAAAGACAAATCCAATAGGTAATAGACTAGGAATCATCAAGGGATGGGACTCTAGCTGGTTTGGCGGAAAGGATTTCGCAAAAAAAGTGGTTGGTGATGAACGAATCAGACAATACCTTGAAGCCAGAATTCACAAAGGTGGAATTGCACGAATAGTTATTGAACGAACTTTAAAGAGAATTACTGTTACTATTCATACCTCTAGACCAGGAATTATCATTGGAAAAGGTGGATCCGAGGTTGATC
>JAHDCZ010000156.1 GCA_020629615.1 Saprospiraceae bacterium | reverse complement strand
GGGTTAAATGCAAGATTGCTTTCTTCGCTTTATTTTTTAATCCGGGTGAGCCGTGAGGATAAACCTCTTCCAACAGATCAATTAGTTCTGGTTTAAGATCTGGAAATTTGTCAGCCAAGTTTGTAAGAATACTGATAGAAAATGCACGGGCCGCAATAGGACGATCATAATCTGCCAAATATTCAAAACACAATTCATAAACTTCACCTTCATATTCTTCTGGAATTTCCATTTGTTGCCATATTCGTAGAGTATTACGTATCACGGCGTCATGCTGTGGTGTTTTTAGTTTGTCTAACATTTCACCAAAATAGGGTAAAATCAACCAAGGGAATTTCTCTCCTATATAGGTCATCGGCCAAGATGCGTTTTGACACATCCTCAAGTCTTCTGAAAAAAACAACTGCATCAATTCATCCATTCGAGCTTGACTCGAACCAACATATTGGATAATTTGATCTCGATTGATTACACTTTGCTTTCTTTGTAATATTTCGGTTAAGTTCATTTTCTTTGCTTGATTAAGCTCAAAGATACAGGCTAAATCTCCATAAATCGAAATTCTGTGACGAACGAATAAAAGCCATAAATTAAACAGATAGAGAAGGTGTTGATCTGCACGATAAAAAACTAGATTTATCCATCAAAACAACTATCTTCGTATACTTAAAATATATATATGAGGCAGTTTGAGAGATATTTGGTTACATCTGCACTTCCTTATGCGAATGGGCCTTTGCATATCGGTCACCTATCTGGTGCTTATCTTTCTGCCGATATATACGTCCGTTTTCAGCGATTGGTGAATAAAGACATCGTTTTTATTTGTGGTTCTGACGAACATGGTGCAGCAATTACTTTGAGAGCTGCTAAAGAGGGTATTCAGCCCAAAGCGATCATTGATAAATATCATGAGTCTTTTCAAAAAAGTTTTGAAGGGATGGGTATTTCTTTTGACCACTATGATCGCACTTCTTCCCAATTGCATCATGAAACTTCTCAAGAATTTTTCCGAAATCTTTTTAATAAAGGAGAATTTATAGAAAAAGAGTCCGAGCAATATTATGACGAAGAAGCCAAGCAGTTTTTGGCGGATCGCTACATCACTGGAACCTGCCCCAAATGTGCCAATGAAAATGCTTACGGTGATCAGTGTGAAAAATGTGGCTCGGCTTTAAGTCCTACTGAACTTATCCGACCTAAATCAACACTGACGGGTAAAGAACCCACATTGCGAAAAACAAGACATTGGTACTTGCCTTTAGACAAATATGAAGAGTGGTTAAGAGAATGGATTACAGAAGGGACGCTCTATGATAAAGTATTACATTATCCGGAAGATTGGAAGAATCATGTAATCGGACAATGCAAATCGTGGTTGGATGGAGGATTGCAGCCCAGATCCATGACTAGAGATCTTGACTGGGGTGTAGATGTGCCGAAAGAAATACCTGGATCTGAGGGCAAGAAGCTCTATGTTTGGATGGATGCTCCCATCGGATATATTTCTTCTACCAAGGCTTGGGCAGAAAAGAAAGGAAAAGATTGGGAGCCTTATTGGAAATCTGAAGATTCTGCCCTCATTCATTTTATTGGTAAGGACAACATTGTTTTTCATTGTCTTATTTTTCCAGCGATCTTAAAGGCGCACGGAGATTATGTCCTACCTGTCAATGTTCCTGCTAATCAATTTATGAATTTGGAAGGTGATAAAATATCAACCAGTAAAAATTGGGCGGTTTGGGTACATGAGTATTTAGAAGATTTTGAAGGGCGCCAAGACGAATTGAGATATGCTCTGATCAAGAACATGCCTGAATTAAAGGATAGTGAGTTTACTTGGAAGTCTTTTCAAGATGCTAACAATAATGAATTGGTCAATAATCTGGCAAATTTTGTGAATCGTGTGATTGTCTTGACGAATAAATATTACGAAGGCATCGTTCCAGAAATTGATGAAGACGAAGGATTTACAGGCCCAGAAAGTCAATCCGAAGTATGTTATCACGATAGTGAATTAATTCGATTATTTGATGACATCCATGAGCTTTGCGCGAATATTAGAAAGTATGATTTCAGATCAGCATTGAAAAACTTGATGGAAATTTCTACCAAAGGAAATCAAATTCTCCAATTTAATGAACCTTGGAAATTGCAAAAGGAACAACCCGAAACGGTCAAGGTAATTATGAATATTTGTCTGCAATATGTTACAGCAATTTCAGTTATATGTAGACCTTTTATGCCTTTTACTTCTGACAAGTTGAGGACCTTGTTGAACTTAGACCCTATCAAAGAGGAGGGTGAATTGGATGATTTATTATTTCAATTAGCAGATGGAGAACATCCTTTAAAAGCTAAGCATCAAATTGGTAAGCCATTTCATCTTTTCAGTAGAATAGATGATGATGTGATAGAAGCGCAAGTTGCAAAACTGGGAAATACTGGAGCCAAAGCAGCAATCAAAAATCCAATTAAAGAGACCATCAACTTTGATGATTTTATGAAGTTGGATATTCGAACTGCCGTGATTACTGAAGCAGAAAAGGTCCCCAAAGCAGATAAGTTGTTAAAGCTCGCTTTGGATTTAGGATTTGAACAAAGAACGGTTGTTTCTGGAATCGCAGCGCATTTTACCCCTGAGGAAGTAGTAGGTAAAAGTGTGAGCTTATTGGCCAACCTAGCTCCCCGAAAAATTAGAGGCGTAGAGTCTCAGGGAATGATTTTAATGGCGGAGGATGATGAAGGAAAGTTAAGTTTTGTGAGTCCTGAAGATGGCTGGCCGAATGGAATGATCATAAAGTAAATCATTCTATTATTTTAATCAAAGTTAATTTTAAGGATCGGAATTATCCATAGTCATTAATTTGAATCATGCGCAAAAGCTTAGTACTCTTTCTTTTGGTGTTTTTGGGATTTCATCCAAGCGCACAACAATTGGAGAACACAGAGATTTCTTTGTTGACTTGTACTGCTGGAGATGAATTATATACCACTTTTGGGCATAGTGCCATTCGTGTCAAACAAATTGGTACACCCCAAGACCTAGTTTTTAATTATGGGACTTTCAGTTACAATGAACCCAATTTTTACCTCAAATTTTTAAGAGGTAAACTCAACTATAAATTGGCAGTAAATTATTATCGAGACTTTATCGCTGAGTATAAACACTTTAAAAGAAGTGTATCCGAACAGATTCTGGATTTGGATGATGAAGAAAAACAAAAGTTCATTGATTTTTTAAATACAAATGCCTTACCAGAGAATCAATTTTATAAGTATGATTTCTTTTTTGATAATTGTTCAACGAGAATCAGAGACGGATTGATAAACGAATTAGATGTACGCTATGACCCCGTAGTTGAAGACAAAACTTATCGAAATTTGCTTGACGAAAATCTCTTGGGCATGCCCTGGTCAGATTTTGGTATAGACATTGTCATTGGAGCTGTTGCTGATCGCAAAGCTGATTTTAATGGACAAATGTTTATCCCTGAATATTTGGCAAAACAATTTGATCAGGCGGTTATAAAGGAGAAAAAGCTAGTGCGGGAAACTAAAACTTTATTGGATTATCCCATTGAAATTGAGCGACGAAGGCAATCTTCGTTTTTTACACCTCTCCTAATATTTGGAATATTAGCCCTAGTGGAATTATATCTTTTATTTTCTTTTTACAACTTAGGAAGAATGCCTTGGCGATTTTATGATTTGGCTTGGATTTTTATTTTCGCTAAACTCAGTTTAGTCATATTTTTTCTGTGGTTTGCAACCGATCATTTAGCGACCAAAGAGAATTATAACCTAATTTGGTTAAGTCCCTGCTTCCTTGGTGTTTTATTTCTTTTTCCAAAAAGGAGAAGTTCAAAATGGTTTGGTCGAAGCCTGCAAGCTGTGATGATAAGCCAAATAATTTTTATAATTATCTCTTTTTTTCTGCCGCAACAGTTTCATTTAGGATTTATCCCATTGCTGTTTATCTCTCTGTCATTATGTTATCGTAATTATCATTATCATGCTAAAAAGATAGTTTTAGACCCTTCGGCTTAATTACTCTTTTGTAGAGTGTTATTTAAGAGATTTCTGCACCATAAATTCTCGTATATTATTATCTTGCATATAGAAATTAATTGTATATATTTTATTTCTATGTTTTAATCCAAAATCAGTAAGAAATGAGAGTAAAGTTACTTTTCACAAGCTTTATGTTATGTTTTATAGTTGCCTTAAATGGGCAAGAAAATACGGCAATTCTATGTGCCGATGGGATTGATAATGATGGAGATGGATTGGTAGATTGTCAAGATCCCGATTGTCAAACATTTCCTACTCAAGGGTGTCCAACCTGCTTTGAAGATGGATTAAGTTTTGCTGACTATATTATTGATTATTCTCCCGAATGTCCTGATCATTTAACTCCTCAATATATGGTTGCCACGGACGCCTTGGGTGTACCTGATAATGATCCTACGGATGGAACACCTGGAGGATTGGGCGCAGGAAGAGTCACTTTGGGAGAAGGTGGTTCGATAACTGTGGGCTTTAGTAATAATTTAGTTACCAATACAGGAAATAATGATCCCGATGTATGGGTCTTCGAAGTCGGTTCTGATGTCGAAGGAACATTGCTTGATTTTCGACCATTCGATGCGGCCACTTTAGCAATATTGACAGCTAATGGAATTCCAGATGCTGATGGTGATGGTTTTTACGAGTTTGGCGCAATTGGTGGATCTACGGCTTTTATTGATTTGGACGCTGTCATTGGAGGATTGGCTTTTGGTGACATCAAATTTGATGCGATAAAATTGACCGATATTTTGGATAATAATTGCGTGATGCCTACTTCAGGTGCAGATATTGATGGTATTTGTGCTCTCTCTTCTTTACCGCAAGAAGTTTGTGGGAATGGTGTGGACGACGATGGTGATGGATTGATTGATTGTGATGATGATGATTTAATCGGAACATGTTGTTGTTTGGATCCCGAAGAAATTGATCTTGGACCTGATCTTGAAATTTGTGAAGGAGAATCAGTATTGCTAGATGCTGGCAGTGGGTTTGTAAGTTACGAATGGCAAAATGGGGACACAAGCCAAACATTCCTTGCTATGTTAGAACAGGAATATATTGTTTTTGCAATGGATACTTGTATGAATGTGGTGGCAGATACTTTATTAGTAACATTTTTGCCCAATGTGAATACTGAGATCGATTTGTTCATTTGTGAAGGCGATTCTGTAGAATACAATGGTGTTTTTTATTCTATGAGTGGAACTTACGAGCAAACTCTAGAAGGTACAAACGGTTGTGACACCTTGGTTTCTATCACAGTTGACGAAAATCCATCATTCTCTATTCTTTTCAACTTCGAAATATGTGAAGGGGATACTGTTTCTTTGAATGAAACTAATTATACAGAGGAAGGAAGTTATGAACAAAATCTTGTGACAGAATTTGGATGTGACAGTACATTGCTTATTGATATTGAGGTCTTGCC
>JAHDCZ010000155.1 GCA_020629615.1 Saprospiraceae bacterium | reverse complement strand
TACTGTATTATTTCATAATGGTTTCTAGGGCGGCAATCATGGCATCGTTGGCCTCTGCAGTACCGATTGTAATCCTCACACAGCCCGGAGCTCCAAAATTTGCAACAGGTCGGACCATAATCCCTTCTTGAAACATTTTGTCTTCGAAATCTGATGCATCCATCTTTGGCTTGGTCAAAATAAAGTTGCCTTGCGTTTTCCAATAATGAAGCTTTAAACGATCAAAGGCATTATAAATTTTTTGCTTTTCTTTTTGAACCAATTCTACCGTCTCTTGAATAAACTGATCATCGTCCAAGGCGGCGATTGCGGCTTCTAAGCCCAATAAATTAACTAAGAAAGGTTTTGATAACTGTCGAACATAATCCGCTATTTTTTCTGTAGTATAAGCATAACCCATCCGCAATCCAGCAAGGCCATAAGCTTTTGAAAAACTATTGATTCCAACAACGTTTTTGCCTTGTTTTACATATTTGAGGGGGCGGCAAAAATCATGAGCATCTGCAAATTGAAAATAAACCTCATCTATCACAACAATCACATGGTCGGGAACGCTATCAACAATTCGATCCAATTCCTTTTCGGGAATGTAACTCCCTGTTGGATTGTTTGGGCTTGTTAAAAACAATATCCGCGTTTTATCAGTAATGGCGTTTAAAAGTCCGTCAACATCAAGACCGAAATCAGGTTCTTTTAATGGAATATCCTTAACGATCCCTCCTTGTTTTTCACTAAACATTTGATAGACTAAAAACGCAGGATTAGAGATCAGACATTCCAAGCCTTCTCCCATAAATGCACGAATGATTAGCTCCAAGACCTCCGAACCACTTGGGCCGCAAATAAACTGGTTTGGACTTAATTCCCCTTGATAAAACTCACTTAATTTGTTTTGTAATCTTTGAGGGGTGCGATCTGGATAGCTATTGAGATTTTCAATATTTCCCATAATAGCTGCCAAAGCTAGAGGGGAAGAACCCAATAAGTTTTCATTAGACGAAAGCTTATAGATGGGCTTGTCGATGTTCTGAATTTCATTCAGTGTTTTTCCTCCTTTGTATTCTACGCTAACCTTTAGATACGGTTTGTAGATGTTGATTTCTTTTTCCATTCCTTTTCGTTTAGTAAATCCAGTAGTCATAAACTGCTGGAGGTTTTGACAAATATTCTTTTGCCAATCTTTTTAGTTTCAAATGAATACTATCTTTTTGATAAATATCTAAGTCACTTTTTTTATCTACCGTTATTTGAAACATCAATTCGTGATCAGAAATAAATCTTGTATCGCCTGTTTTTGCAATTTTTCCTAAATGCAGCTCTTCGACAACTGATATTTTGTCCAAATCCTCAATCGCCTTAATCAGAACCTTATACTCTTCATCCCTAATATCCTCTCGTAATTTTAAATAGACAATATGGGCCAGCTTTCCTTTATTGTCGTCCTTTAAGCTCTTGATTTTTGATTGCAAATGATCAATCTTAGCTTCTAGATCATGTATTCGTTGTGTTTCTTCATTGTTGTTGCACGATAAAAGTGAGAATATAATCACACTGAGAAACAATACTCTTTTCATCTATGAGTTTATTAGACTTATAATATTCAATAAAGCTAAAAGGACTTCTAAGCTGCCGTAAGATACGATGCAAAATCGATTAGTATAAAGAAATAGTCAGAGAAGTTTTCAAGCGAAAGTAATTGTAATTTTGTAGAGGATAAACAGACTGGTTTGATAGATATATTTAGTAAACATCCGATTTTATTACTTTTTGTGGTTGCATCGATTGGATACCTTATTGGTTCGATAAAAATCAAGGGGAGCTCCCTTGGGGTGGCGGCCGTACTATTTACGGGATTGGCCTTTGGAGCCATAGACGAGCGATTGCATATCCCAGAAACGCTCTTACTTCTCGGCTTAAGTATTTTTGTATATACCATTGGATTGAGTTCGGGACCTGCGTTTTTTAAGTCCTACAAAAAGAATGGACTACGGGATTTTAGTTTTGCCATGACTGCTTTGATCTTTTCGGGATTAATAGCTTGTGGATTATGGTTTCTATTTGGTTTTTCTGCGGCGACCATTACCGGCATTTATGCGGGAAGTACCACCAATACTGCCTCGTTGGCGGGAGTGATTGATTATGTCAATAGTGTTTTTACTGGGCAAGAAGCCAAAGACATGATGGACCAATTGGTTATCGGTTATTCTTTTTCGTATCCGATGGGAGTCCTTGGAGGCATGATTGCAATTATTTTAATGGAACGATTTCTAAAAATTTCCTATTCGGCGGAAGCCAAAAAACTAAGAAAAGAATATCCTATTGATGATGACCTTTCAAGTGTTACCGTTAAAATCACCAATACAGAAATTAGTGGAATTCCTTTAAGAGAATTGTTTAAGAAGTATAATTGGAATATTGTTATTGGTCGGATTTACCAAAACAATGAATTGAGTCTTGCTAATTGGGATAAGACGCTCGAAATTGGTGATTTGGCAATGCTTGTAGGAAACAAAACGGAATTAAATGAAGTGATTGAGGTTTTGGGAGTAAAATATAAATCAACACTAGATTTTGACAGGACACTTTTTGATGTACGAAGAATATTTATCTCCAATACTCATGTTGTCGGAAGAACGATTGCTTCTCTTAACATCCCCGAAAAATATAATGCCATCATCACTCGGATTCGAAGAGGTGATGTCGATATGCTGGCAAAAGGAAATACGGTTCTTGAATTGGGAGATCGTGTACGGTTTGTTGCGCATCGAAATGATCTGAAACAACTGTCTCGTTATTTTGGTGATTCGTATGAGGCGTCCAGTAAAATGAATTTGTTTTCATTTGGCTTGGGAATTGGATTAGGCTTGATACTAGGGACGATATCCATCAATCTCGGTGAAAATTTTAGTTTTAAGCTGGGATATGCGGGTGGTCCTTTAATTGTAGGTTTATTGCTGGGAGCCTTACGGCGAACGGGGAAATTGGTCTGGACACTCCCGTACAGTGTTAATATTGCTTTGCAACAACTTGGGCTTATTTTATTGTTGGCTGCTATTGGTGTAAAATCTGGACAAGCTTTTGTCAATAGTTTTTCAATGTTTGGCTTGACCATTTTTGCGGCAAGTGCCGTGATCAGTTTGAGTACTGCTTTGGTCATCTTATTTGTTGGGTATCGCTTTTTAAAACTCCCTTTTTCCTTATTGATGGGTATGGTTGCCAATCAACCTGCGATTTATGATTTTGCCGCCAATAGAGCGAAAAACGGAATTCCTATGTTTGGATATACCATGATGTTTCCGATCGCTTTGATTTCTAAAATCTTAATTGCACAAGTTTTATTTTTACTTCTAAGTTAGGTGCGGTTTGAAAAGGCTTCTTACGGAAATATCAAAATGTACCCATTGTGCTGATCAATTAAATCACAGCCCACGACCCGTCGTTTCTTTCTCAGAAGAAAGTAAGATTGTAATCATAGGCCAAGCCCCAGGTTCTGTGGTACATAAAACAGGAATCCCTTGGGATGATAAAAGTGGTGAGCGCTTACGCGAATGGATGGGTCTTTCCAAAGAAGATTTTTACGATCCGAAAAAAATAGGCATCGTTCCTATGGGATTTTGTTATCCCGGCAAAGGCAAGAGTGGTGATTTGCCTCCTAGAAAAGAATGTGCTCCGTTGTGGCACGAGCAAATTTTGTCTCAACTCAAACAAGTGCAACTTGTCTTATTGATCGGGAAATATGCTCAGGACTATTACCTTCAAAATTCTAAAAAGAATCTAACAGAAAACGTCCTGCATTTCGAGGAATACCTTCCTAAATATTTTGTGTTGCCCCACCCTTCTCCAAGGAACAATATTTGGCAAGCAAAGAATCCTTGGTTTGCTGAAGACGTACTTCCTGTCTTGTCTCAAAAAGTGAAAATTATTCTTTCGTAAGAACTTCATCGATTATACAATTCTATAAAAGCATTTTTCACTTTTAATCCTTTTGTGCTGCCTGGGTTATAAATAAAAACTTCTGCGTGATGAAAGTCTTGTGGAACTTTAGAATCAACATAAATGCTTTTAGCTCCTCCCGAATTGACAAAACGATGAATACGAATAGCGCTTTCGTAAACAAGGTTTTTATTTTCTTTTGAAAACCGAATTCCTGCCAAGTGCATTTTCCAAACATCCCATTCCTTCTGCTCTATTTCTAGTTTAAAATGAACCCGCACCCAGTCCGTATCAAAAATATTTCTACTTAAACTATCGCAGGCTACTAAGATGGGCTTCTTTGGTATTTGTAATGCCCTTTGAATGTCGAAACTGTCTATAGGAAAGAGCCTTGTTGTCTCTATATTTCTTGGGTTCTTTAAAGAGTCTTGATTGATATGACGTGTGTCTAATAATTTGAGCGTTTCCTTAGGTGGATTCCATCGTCCTACCACTTTACGGTAATATTGTCTTGTCATCTGATCTACCTTAATTAGACCACCTTTGTGATAATTGTGCGTTACCCATACATTGTGATATATGCAGATCGCAACGATTACGAAGAAAAAGTATTTCCACTTTTTATTTTCTAAGAAGAACTGAACAATGGCTGCAACACTTATAAATAAGATGGGGTAGCCTTGAATCATTGCTCTTCCGCCGTACCACCAAATGCTCCAAGAATAAGTAATGTACAAATAGAAAAGACTATAGAAAACCACAAACGGAAATAAGTGCTTCTTTCTTTTATAGAGAGCATAAAAACCAAAGAACGTCAAACTCATGATTGGGGTATAACAAAGCCATCCATTGTTTGCTGAAAATAGTCCATTATATAAATGGGGTTTAAGAAAATCAAACCCCTGATCTTCGTAACTGTAGACAATCCATTCTCCAGAAACATACTTCCAATAAAGTAACTGCCAACTACCAATAAATCCACAAACCAATATAGCCAGCAATATTTTACTCTTATGTAAAATCAAAAACTTCCCTTTCGCCGTCAAGGCACTAAAAAAACCTATCTCAGCTTTTAAGCTTAAGGGCCATAAAACAGGAATCAATATCATCAATAATTCTGTCGGTCTGGTTAATCCTGCTATCCCAACCAAGGCACCTATAATCAAAGCATTTTTGAAAGAAGGAGTTTGGTGAAACTTAATGGTCATCCAAATCAAGGCAGACATAATCGTAAACAAGTAACTATGTGTAATGACGCCCCAACTCGTAGTGTACTCCAAATAATTTGTTGCGAGTACTAAAATGAAGATGCTTGATATGGCTGTTTTTTGGTTATAGAAATAGCGAATTAAACAAAAGAACATGACCATTCCAATCCAAGCAATGATCAAGGACCAAATGACCAATCCCAGTTGATAGTACTTACTGAAACCATCCGCAGGCATTTCTGTGAAATATTTGGTAAACAGATGAGAGATAAAAAACCCAGGGGAATACATCACCGCCTGCCCCATAGTATATTTAAAAACCTTGTTTCCGGAGGGGTGATCAAATGCTTGCAAAAACGAAGGCGTTGGCCGATATTTTTCAATAATGTCTGGGGCGAATTTAAGTTGCTTTACATCATTAT
>JAHDCZ010000154.1 GCA_020629615.1 Saprospiraceae bacterium | reverse complement strand
TCATAATCGCGGCCACAAAAAAACCTAAAGCGACTTGACCGATAATTTTAAACTTGCCTTTCAATCCATCTTTGTTTTTTTTGAAGACTTTTATGTAGTCATCAGCAAAACCAACAGCTGCCATCGATACGGTAGTGACGATCATCACAATAATATAAATGTCACTGACTTTGGCCAATAACAAACAAGGAATTAAGGCGGCAAGAATAATAATCACACCGCCCATTGTCGGTGTTCCCTCTTTCTCTTTCTGCCCTACAAGACCGAGCTCTCTTACGGTCTCTCCTACTTGCAATTTTTTCAAAGAACGTATGATTCGATTTCCGAAAACCATTGAGATTATTAACGATATAATAATCGCGGCACCGGCTCGAAATGATATATATTGAAACAATCCAGCTCCAGGGAAATTGAATTGTTTTTCTAAGTATTCAAATAAATAGTATAGCATGTTTTTTCTTTCTAAATAACAGTTGACAGTGAGATAACTGAATCTTTATCCAATCGTACTCTCACCGCAACTGTTAAACCAACCTGAGAATGATAATAGAACCTACTCTTTTATATCATTATATCTTTACAACAGTGTTGTTTTTAGCATTTGTACATCATCAAATGGCAACTTCTCACCATTGACTTCTTGATATTTCTCATGACCTTTTCCTGCAACCAAAATGATCGCGTTTTCATTTGCGAGCATGACTGCAGTTTTTATAGCCAAAGACCTATCAGCAATTCTTAACATATTTTTCTTGTACTCATCAGTGAGTCCTTTTTCCATTTCGTCAAGAATTGATTCCGGATTTTCTGTTCTTGGGTTATCATTTGTTAGGATAAACTGATCACTCAGCTTAGCTGCAATTTTGGCCATAACGGGTCTTTTGGTTCGATCCCTATTTCCGCCACAACCTATAACTGTTACTAACTTCTGATCCTTCCTTTTTATAGATTGAATATTCTCTAGCACTTTTTCCAATGCATCAGGAGTATGAGCATAATCTACAATTCCAAATATTTTTTTCTTCTGATTGACAACCATTTCAAATCGACCATCAACGCCTTTGAGTGACGATAATTTGGAAATCACTTCTTCACTTGCCATACCCAAACAATCAAGAATCGCGTAGACTGCAATCAGATTATATGCGTTGTATTCACCAACTAATGCCGTATGAAATTCGATGCCATTTAATCTTATCGCTAACCCTTCAAGGGTATTTGATAGTATTTTTCCTTTGAAATCTGACATCGACCGCAAACCATAGGTCTTGATGTGAGCGGCACAATTTTGAATCATGATTTCTGACTTCGGGTCATCTTCATTCACAATAGCAAAAGCATCTTTCTTCAACTCATCAAACAACTTCTTTTTGGCATTGATGTAATTCAAGAAAGAACCATGATAGCCAATATGATCGTGAGACAAGTTTGTGAAAACTGCTATATCAAAATCCAATCCCTTGGTCCGATATTGATCAATTGCATGAGAACTTACTTCCATTACCACATGAGTACAACCCTCTTTCAGCATTTGAGCAAACAAACTATTGATCTTAATCGCATCTGGTGTGGTATGTGTTGCCGACTCTTCATAGTCTCCATATGCATACTTAATGGTGGAAAGCAAACCTGCTCTCACACCCATCATTCTCCAAAGATTGAACATCAAAGTAGCAGTTGTAGACTTTCCATTCGTCCCAGTAATCCCGACCAAGTTCAATTGCTTGGATGGATGATCAAAAAATGCACTAGCAATAAACCCTAAGGCAAGTTTAGAATCTTCGACTTGAACATAGGTCACACCTTCTGATAATTGTGTCGGCATTTTTTCCAGAAGAACTACGGATGCACCCTTTTGTATAGCTTGATCTACAAAATTGTGACCATCCACATTAAGTCCGCTAACCGCTACGAACATCGTTCCGTTTTGAACAGTTCGTGAATCCATGGCTAAGCCACAGACATCGACGCGGTCAGATCCGAGCAATTTATGCTCTAAAAAATCCGGTAATATTTCAAACAACTTTTTGGAATCCAATTCCTATCTAGTTTAAGTAGATATTTATTTCTTGACCTTTCAACTTTGTTCCAGGTCGTATACTCTGTTTTTTCACTTTTCCAAAGCCCTGAGTCTTGACATTTAATCCAAGATTCTCTAAGACATAAAGTGCATCTCTCAATCCCATTCCTTTTACATCAGGAACTTCATCTTTACTGATCTTTCCTTTATTGATCAGCATTTTATTTTCAGATGGATCTATTTTTACCCAGCTACCTTTCGTTTTCTTTTTGTAGTCCATACCTACATAATTGAATACTTCTTGATAATCCGGAGCAAATCCAGTATGATAGCTTGGCAAGTCATTACTTGCTAACAAGTCATCGTTTTGATTAATGGCTTCACTAAATTCGTCCTTGAGGACAAAAGTTTTTTCCGCGATATTTTTAAACACTGGCCCTGCGACAACACTTCCATAGTAAGCACTTTCTGGTTTATAAATAATTACGATCATACTGTACTTAGGATCATTTGCTGGAAAGTATCCCGCAAATGAAGCGTTGTGTCTTTTCTCATCTTCACCTTTGGCATAATCAACACTTGTTGTACCTGTTTTTCCGGCCAACCGAACGATATCTGACTGAAAAGACTTTCCAGTTCCTCTCTCCACCACTCCTTCCAGCAAGATCTTAGCTTTGTCAATCGTCGCTTGAGATGCGATTGAATGTCGAAGAACCTTTGGTTTAAATGATTTTTTCACTTCTCGGTCTTCCACAATCTTAGTCACCAAATATGGCTTCATCAACTTGCCCTCATTCGCAACAGCGTTATAAAACATTAAAGTCTGCAATGGAGTATGCATCATTTCATAACCATGAGCCATCCAAGGAATTGTTGTACCATACCAGTCCTTTTTTCCTGGAGTTTTCAAAAATGGATCACCCTCTCCTTTAATCTCGATACCTGTTTTTTGATTCAAACCAAACTCATTCAAGCGATCAATAAAATCTTGTTGTTTGCCTTTCTTGTTATAAAAACGATTGGCTAAAGAACCCATTCCTACATTGGAAGAAATCTCAAATGCATGTTGCAAACTGACAATCCCCTTTCCGTGCAAACGAGAATCCTTCATCAACAATTTATAAAACCTCTTTTTCCCTCCATTCAAATCAACCTTTGTATTTAAATCTGCATGTCCATCTTCAAACATCGCCATCACCGTCGCTAATTTCATCGTCGAGCCAGGTTCTGACAAATGACCAATAGCATGATTATACACCTCTCGCAAGCTTCCTGACTTCGTTCTGGAGATATTCGAAATCGCTTTAATAGCTCCAGTTTCAACATCCATCATCACAACCGATCCGCCTTCTGCCCCGAAACTATCGACCGCCGCTACCAACTCTTCATGAGCAATATCTTGAAGCTCAATATCAATCGTAGTGTAGATATCTGCACCTGATTTTTCTTCTATTTCCCGAGGGTCAAAAATTGGAACCCATTCTCCTCCAGGGATCCGCTTCATCAACTTTTGATCTGTATCACCTTTTAAGAATTCATCAAAATAGCCTTCAAGACCAATCTTATTTGCATTCTCGCGATCCTCTCCAATGGTCCTGCTAGCCAATTCGCGATAAGGCTTATTCCGCTTCGTATCTTTAATAGCTCGAAAACCACCACCATATCGACCTCTTCTAAAAATTGGGAATCGCTTCATTTTACTGAGTAAATCGAAATTCACATTCTTGGCGATCGGATAATATCGATATCCAGGTTTTTTAAAACCCCTTGCTTCTGACAATTCATTCTTCCATTCTGTTTTTGATTTTGATGATGGCAAATATTTAGCTAAATAATAAGCCAAAGAATCAATCTCAGAATTAAAAAGTTCGTCTGACGGAACCATTAAATCCATCCGTATTTCAAAGAACGGTAGAGAAGTGGCCAACAAACTGCCATCTTCTGTATAGATATTTCCTCGGTCGGCATAAACGGGCTTCACTTTTACGTTCACCCCACTCATCTTTCTCCACTTTTCTCCTTCGATTACACTAACCTTCACTACACGGACCGTAATTACCGTTGCCATTATCACAAAAGCCAACAACACCAAATAAGCTCTAATTAATAACTCATTCTTCCGGTCCATTTCGAATCTATTTCTCTTTTGTCTTTATTTTTTTTGGCATCTCATCAGACACCTTCAAATCTATTTTTTCAACTTTTTCTACCACTTGAGATGGCATTGAACCATACATAATATCACTCTTCACATTGGTATACTGCCACTCCAGTTCCTTCACTTCCTTTTTCAAGGAATGAATCTTTCTGACCTTCTTTTCTGCTTGATGCGCATTGGCGATGTATATAATCGTCAATAAACTCAGAAAACAAATGAAGGGCAAATTCATATACACCCACTCGATTACTCTAAATCGATTACTTGTAGTTTTTTTACTTTTTTGAGTGTTTGCCATTTTCAATATTGCTTTTCAGCTATTCTCAAACGAGCACTTCTGGCTCGGTTATTTAATTTTAATTCTTCCTCAGAAGCCATAATGACTCCTTTAGAAATCGACTTAAATGGTCGATCTATATTTCCAAAGTCGTCTTTAATCATCCGACCTTCAGCATTACCAGTTTTGATGTAATTTTTAACTAAGCGATCTTCCAAAGAATGATAACTCATCACTACAAGTCGTCCTCCCTTTTTTAATCTTTTAGTAGCTGAATTCAAAAAAGCATCAAGGACACCCATTTCGTCATTTAATTCTATCCGCAGTGCTTGAAAAACCTGAGCCAAATACTTTGGACGACTCCCCATCACCTTTGAATTAAGAACAGTTACTAAATGAGACATCGTTTCAAATTCTTGCTTTTGACGCTCTTCAACAATAGCTGATGCAAGCGTTTTAGAATTTCGAATTTGACCGTAGTCACTAAAAATCCGAAGCAAGTCTTCATAAGAATACTCATTCAATACATCACCTGCATCTTTTTCAACAAACCGATTCATTCGCATATCAATTGGCCCTTCAAAACGATAAGAAAACCCCCTATCTGCTTCATTAATCTGATGTGACGACACTCCGAGATCAGCAAGCACACCATCAAGTTTTGAAACATTATAGTAATCCATAAACTGATCGAGATACTTAAAATTGGATCGCACAAAAGTGAAACGATCATCTTCTAAAGCATTAGCCTCAGCATCTTCATCTTGATCAAAGCCAAATAAACGCCCGTTGGCGCCTAAGTTTTTTAAAATCGATTTGGAATGTCCTCCGGCGCCAAATGTCGCATCGACATAAACTCCATCGGATTTAAGGTCTAAGCCCTCAATACACTCGCGAAGCATTACAGGAACATGATACTTCATTATCCTTCTATATGATTTCCTTCTTGACTATTGCCAAAAATATCATCCGCGATCGAAGCAAAATCATCAGGCTCTTCACTCAACATAAGTTCATATCTATCCTTAGCCCAAATTTCAATTTGCTCGTGATATGCAAACAAAACCAACTCCTTTTCCATTCCAGCGTATTCTGCCAAACTTTTTGGAATCAATATTCGATCTGCAGAATCCATAACGAGACCTGTTGCCCCTCTATAGAAATACCTAATCGCCTGCCTTT
>JAHDCZ010000153.1 GCA_020629615.1 Saprospiraceae bacterium | reverse complement strand
GGACACATGGCCCTCAACCATGCCTGTCTACCAATTCCAGCACCCGGGCTTAGAATGGGATTGCAAATCTAATTTATTTTTTGAGAAAGAGCATCGAAATTAATTAGGAAAACCTTAGATCGGAATCTATTGTTATCCTAAGGAATTGATATCTTTATTTTCCTTATTTCAACCAATCTCGATAGCTTATGCCAGAATTTAGCCACCTACATTGTCATACTCAATATTCATTATTGGATGGAGCCTCTGATATTGCGATCATGATGCAAAAAGCAGCGGCGGATGGGCAAAAAGCGGTGGCATTGACCGATCATGGCAATATGTTTGGCGCTTTCAAATTTGTGAATGAAGCCAAAAAGAATGGGGTCAAACCCATTGTTGGTTGTGAATTTTATCTTGTAGAAGATCGGCACAAACAATCTTTCTCTCGTTCTGCTGGCGAAAAGGATATCCGTAGACATCAATTGTTGCTCGCCAAAAATGCTAAGGGATATCAAAACCTATCCAAGTTATGTTCTTTAGGATTTATTGAAGGGATGTACATGAAATACCCCAGAATCGATAAGGAGTTATTACTACAATATCACGAAGGTTTAATCGCGACTTCTTGTTGCATTGGAGCCGAAATCCCTCAAACCATATTGACTGGCAATATCGAATTGGCGGAAGAGAAATTAAAATGGTGGCTCGATCTTTTTGGTGAAGATTATTATATCGAATTACAAAGACATCGAGGTTTAGAACAAATTGATGATACTGGGATGTCCCAAGAAGATGTCAATCAAATACTCCTCGGCTTTGCCAAAAAATATAATATCAAAGTCATCGCCACCAATGATTCTCATTATGTCGAGGAAGAAGATTGGCAACCTCATGATATTTTGTTGTGTGTAAATACCAATTCGCTTTTGCAAGAGGAAAAACGATTTAAATTTCCGAGTACAGATTTTTATTTCAAGACTCAAGCGGAAATGAATCAAATCTTTACTGATGTCCCTGAAGCCATCGACAATACGATGGAGATTGTGGATAAAGTGGAAGAACTAGAGTTGGCTCGAGACGTATTATTACCAGCGTTTCCACTACCAACGGGATTTAACACCCAAGAGGATTATCTCAGGCATTTGACTTATGAAGGTGCGAAGAAACGGTATGGGGATATCAATATCATCGTAAAAGAACGATTGGATTTTGAGTTAAGCGTTATCAATAAATCTGGATATCCAGGGTATTTTTTAATTGTGTATGATTTTATCGCTGCAGCGCGAAATATGGGAGTATCCGTGGGACCCGGAAGAGGATCTGCTGCAGGATCGGCAGTAGCCTATTGTCTTGGGATTACCAACATCGACCCCATTAAATACGATTTACTTTTTGAGCGTTTTCTGAATCCTGAGAGAGTTTCGATGCCGGATATCGATATTGATTTTGATGATGTTGGTCGTTCGAAAGTAATAGATTATGTGATTGATAAGTATGGTAAAAATCAAGTGGCACAAATCATTACCTACGGTACGATGGCCGCTCGATCAGCTCTTAGAGATGTCGGTCGTGTAATGAATGTTCCCATTTCTGAAGTTAATAATGTCGCCAAAACCTTTCCCACACATTTGAAAGCGACACTCGCAGGAGTACTTGAAGCCAAAGGCGTAAGCCAAAAGCTCAAGGACGAAATGAACAAAGACGATCTAGAAAAAGCCAATAATTTCAGAAAACTTTCTGAACAAGAAGGACAAATTGGTGATATGATTCGTCAAGCGAGAAAATTGGAGGGGTCCATTCGCAATACAGGAATCCATGCTTGTGGTGTGATAATTACACCTGATGATATTACCAACTATGTCCCAGTCTCCGTTGCCAAAGATTCCGACTTTTTAGTGAGTCAATTTGATAACAGTGTTGCTGAAGATGCAGGGCTTCTAAAAATGGATTTTTTAGGTTTAAAGACCTTGTCCATCATCCAAGATGCCGTGAAATTGGTAAAAGAAAATCATGGTGTCGAAATAGATCCGGACGAAATTGATTTAGAAGATGTCAAGACCTATGAAATGTTCCAGCGTGGAGAGACTGTCGGAATATTTCAATATGAGTCTGTAGGTATGAAGAAAAATCTAATGGAATTACAACCCAATAGATTTGAGGATCTGATTGCGATGAATGCCTTGTTCCGTCCTGGTCCGATGCAATATATCCCAAACTTCATTGCGCGTAAGCATGGCAAAGAGGAAATTACCTACGATCTGGCGGATATGGAGGAGTATCTTTCAGAGACTTATGGTATTACCGTTTACCAAGAACAAGTGATGTTGCTATCTCAAAAGTTGGCCAATTTTTCCAAAGGCGAAGCCGATGTCTTGAGAAAGGCTATGGGAAAGAAAAAGAAAAAATTAATTGACGAACTCTATCCTAAGTTCCTCGCAGGTTGCTTGGAAAATGGACATGAAGAAGAAATCGTTGCAAAGATTTGGAAGGATTGGGAAGCATTTGCATCCTACGCTTTTAATAAATCACATTCTACCTGCTATGCGTTTGTCGCTTTTCAAACGGCCTATCTTAAAGCTCACTATCCTTCGGAGTTTATGTCATCCGTGTTGAATCACAATAAGAGTGATTTATCCAAAGTCAATTTCTTTTTAAGAGAATGTAAAAGAATGGGCATTAAGGTTTTGGGTCCAAATGTCAATGAAAGTGGAATGAACTTTTTGGTGAAGCAGGGCGGAGATATTCTCTTTGGATTATCTGCCTTGAAGGGAGTAGGAGAGGGACCCGTAGAGGCGATTATGGAATGCAGAGCTGAAGGAGGACCCTTTGAAAACATTTGGGACTTCACCAAAAGAGTGAATCTTCGTTCAGTAAATAAAAAGTGCTTAGAAAGCTTGGCACTTGGAGGAGGGTTGGATGTGTTTGAGGGAATAACGCGCGCGACTTATCTAGCGCCTTCAGAAAAATATAATTCCTTGATTGAGCACGCTTTGAAATACGGGAATGTTTATCAAGCGCAAGAAAGCTCATTGCAAAATTCACTTTTTGGTGGCTCGGAAAGTGAGGTGATGCCGATTCCAGAAATACGAGTTATTGAGGAATGGAATAAGGTAGAAAAACTGCAAAGAGAAAAAGAGGTGGCTGGGATTTATATCAGTGGTCATCCTCTAGATGATTATCGGCTGGAAATGGAAACTTTTATTAATTGTCCTTTGGATCGAGTAGAACACACCAAAGATCATCTAGTAAAAATAGCAGGATTGGTAACGAGTGAGTTTCATGGGGTTTCGCAAAGAGGTACTTCCTATGGTCGATTTACCATTCAGGATTATACGGGTTCTTTGGAATTTGCGCTCTACAATGAGGACTACCAAAGAAATAAGGATTTGTTACATGTTGGAGAAGTGCTTTATATAGAGGGAATCAATCAAAAAGGCTATAGTGGTGATCGTTATTTCTTCAAGATCAAAAGTGTCAAGATGCTCGATACCGTGAGTAAAATTATGACCAAAGCGATTACCTTGAAAATTCCGATCCAAAAAATCACAGAGGAATTTATCGAGATACTAGATGGTATTTGTAAGGGGATGGAAGGCTCACACGATCTAAAAATGGTCGTTTTTGATGTCGAAGACAATACTGTTTTAGATCTAATTGTGAAATCTCAAAAAGTAAATGCCAATTACGAATTTGTCCGTCAGGTTGAGCAACTAGGAATAACTTACAAACTCAAATAAAACAAGTTTGCTTTTTTCACGTTAGACTAATATGAGACGAACTCTCTTTTTTGTATTGTTATTATTATTCGCCGTCAAGGCACAAGCACAAGGAAGCTCGATTAAAATTTACGATGACTTCAATGATCTTAAATTTATTTTTGAGCAGCAAAACGATACGACATATGTCATCAATTTTTGGGCAACATGGTGCGCACCTTGTGTAGCAGAATTACCTTATTTTGAACAGCTGTACGATCATTATAAGGAAGAAAAGATAAAGATCGTTTTGGTAAGTTTGGATTTTGAACGACAAATTAACACCAAATTGAAACCCTTTTTAAAAAAGAATAACATAAAATCAGAGGTGGTTGTTTTAACCGATAATAGGAGTCAGGATTGGATTGGAAAAGTGAATGAAGATTGGGGTGGGGCAATTCCGGTGACACATTTTTATAAAGGGAATTCATACATCTTTGAGGATGGTGAGTTTGCGTCTTTCGACGAATTGAAAAGTGTTGTGGATATGTTTTTAGATGAATAGAATAATATTAATAAACTAAATACAATTAGGATGAAAAAAGGAATCTATTTAGTCGTGTTCTTGATTTCAGCATTGAGTATCATCTCGATGACACATGAGGAAGGATATCATGTTGGCGATACGGCAACGGACTTTAAATTAAAAAATGTAGACGGTAAAATGGTCTCTCTTTCGGATATGAAAGATGCCAAAGGCTATATTATTACATTTACCTGCAATCATTGTCCGTTTTCAGTAATGTACGAAGATCGTTTGATCGAATTACATAACAAATATGCACCAATGGGATATCCTGTGGTTGCTATAAACCCAAATGATCCCGATGTTGCTCCAGATGATGATTTTCCAGGGATGCAAGCTCGTGCAAAAGAAAAGGAGTTTCCATTTGTATACCTTTTTGATGATGGGCAAAAAATAGGAACTGCTTATGGTGCGAAGAAAACACCTCACGTTTTTATTTTGGACAAAGATTTAAAAGTTACCTATATCGGTGCGATTGATGATAGCGCGAGAGATGAGTCTATGGTTACAGAACGCTATGTCGAAAATGCAATAGCAGCAATGGAAAAAGGGGAAGCGCCTGACCCATCTTATACTAAAGCGATCGGTTGTTCCGTTAAATCTAAGAAAGGGAAGAATAAAATGAAAGCGAGAGAAAAGAGAAAGATGATGAAGGAAAAAATGAGTAATAATTAAAGTTTCGTAACCATAAATATAAGCCTGGTAGGAAGAATTTCTTACCAGGCTTTTTTAATTATCTTTGGGACAAATAGAAGACCATGAAATATTTATTAGTTATACTTTCGATCGTATTTTGCTTTTCTTGTAAAACAGATAAAGTGAGTGATTACAATAATCTTGATCTATTGGAACATGGAATGCCAATTTCTATCAAAGCTCCGCTGGATGCAAAAGTTACCTCAGATGACTTAGGTGTTATGAAAGATGTCACTGTTCGATCTGGGGATGATTATTTTGTTCAGATTCTTTCAAGTACGGCAATAAGCTTAGATGCCAAAGCCATCAAACAAACGAAATTAGAAGAGGTAAAGGCGGGAGAATTCTTTTCCAGAATTGTGGAAGATTATGAGACTGGATTTATTTTTGAAAAGAAGGTAGGAGAGAAATTGAATTATGATTTTAGATTTATCAAGATTCAAGGCGATAACGAATTTATTTTTCAGACAGGACTGTTTGGTACTTTTACTGAAAAGGATGTCAGAGCAATGTATAAATCTGTAGATATAAAAAAATAAGACTCAAGTGATAGCTTGAGTCTTATTACGATTCTGGGAAATCTATTTCCTTTTTTAAGCCCTATTAAATATCCTACCACCGCTAAGCAATAGGCATAATAAGGCGATTGAGAAAATGATCATAGGATTTGAAATTTGTTCAATTATAAATTAATTCCTTTTTGTAAACTTGTCAAGCTTGACTCATACATTTTGATATGATTTGTCGACTTTTCAAAGTTTTGTTCTATTAGAAACAAAAATATTGCCGATTTTAAGG
>JAHDCZ010000152.1 GCA_020629615.1 Saprospiraceae bacterium | reverse complement strand
CATTATTATTTTCGCAGTACTCTTTTATCCATTCCTTAGAAAAAAACTTGAACCTTCCTCTTCATGAATCAATTGCTGAAAAACATCTATCTGTACTGTGATGAAATGTCCAAGGATCGATCATCTTTATTACATCAATTAGAACGAGAAACTCATCTCAAAACCTTAGCTCCGCAGATGATTTCTGGTAAATTACAAGGTCTGTTTTTTGAGATGCTTTCCAAATTAATAAAACCTGACCGCATTCTTGAGATTGGAACATTCACGGGATATGCAACAATCTCTCTGGCGGCCGGCCTTTCGGCGAATGGAAAAATTATTACAATCGAGGCAAACAAAGAATTAAAATATCTTTCTGATAAATATTTTGCTGCCAGTCCATTGAAGGATAAAATCAAAGCCATCGTGGGGAATGCGATTGAAATTATTCCTACACTAAAAGAGGAGTTTGATATAGTTTACATTGATGCCAATAAAAAAGCCAATCTAGAATATTTCAATTTAATTATTCCGAAAGTCAAATCAGGTGGACTAATCCTTGTGGACAACGTCCTTTGGAGTGGCAAAGTGGTCGCAGCCAAAAAAGATAAAGACACTCAACTAATCCATGACTTCAATCAAGGTATTCTCGATGATCCGAGAGTCGAAAATGTCATTCTTCCTTTAAGAGATGGAATTATGATGATCAGAAAAATTTAAAACAAACTCTCATATCCAAAATGAATCTTCAATTTATTGAAATCAAATGGATTGTTCAACTGTTTCCCAGCAGCGATCGCAAAATTGAATAAACCCGCAGCCGTTTCAAAATTCATCCCTATTCCGACACCGATCGGCTGATCCCAGTTCCCGTTTTCAGACAACTCATTATACACAAATCCATAATCCACAAATGGCAGAGAAAGTGTAAAGTTAGAAGCTTGTTGAGCCAATAAAAAACGAAGTTCAAAAGTCATAATCGAGTAAAATTGCGCTCTAATACTTTGTTCGTCAAATCCTCTCATAATGCCATTTCCTCCAATTCGATACAACTCATTCGAAAAAATCGAAGCCGCACTCCATTTATAGGCAGAACGTACTTGTGATTTAATAACCACATTACTCAACAAAGGAATATAATAGCCCGCATCTAATCTCAGATCATATTGATAGGTTCTCAAATCAAGACTATCATAACTATTTGAAAAATCAACAAACTCATTTTTTAATTCCTGTACAGTAACATTTGGAGAAACAGTTTTAAATCCGATTGCCCCCTGCGTTGTTAGGTAATACCCTTTTCTAGGATTGAAACGATAATCCAATCGATTGGTGTGCGCCGATATGCCTAATCCATTGAAACTAACATCAAGATTTTGAGGGAGTCTTCTACTATTCAAAATTGTCGTTGAATCAACATCCAATAATCTACTAGAATCATAATTCCAAAAAGCTTTTAAGTAATCTTGACCAGATAATTGATATTGCAATCCTGCTTGTAGGCTCAATTCAAGAAACTCGGTAGAATTTCGAAATAGTTTAAACCTGGTATCAATTCCAAACGGCATGTTAAGTACATAGGGATATTGAAACTTTAATTCGAGTTCTTGAGTTTCTGGTCGCAATCTCTTAAACTCAGCAAAAATCATCTCGCCGTATCCCAATTTATTTAGTAGCTCTGCTGTAAACTCTCCTGTTATAGTATACTCCTGACCATTGTCTCCTTGATTTTGTTGTAAGCCGATCAAAAAATCAAATCGTGAGGATTTTTTCTTTTTACTAACGAGATTTAATACTGCTTTTTGGTTTACAAAATTGATCGTTGGATCTTGTTTCAAATCCATAAATCCAAGATTTTTAAAACGATCTTTAATTTTAAGAATCGTACTCTTGTCGTAGGGCTCGTCTATATCAATATCCAAATATTGATTTAAGTATCCCATGTTTAGAATGACTTCACCCGAATAATTGATGGTATCATAAACAATATATTTGTTTCGATAGATGTCGAGATCACCACTGATTTCGTCTTCTTGAATTTGTACATTTTTAAGTTGGACAGAAGCAAAAGGATAGCCATTGTTTTCTAAGTAAGTAATAATCTTGTCCGAAACTTGTTCAAGATTTTGACCAGTGACAGGCTTATTGATCAAATCATCCAAATTTATATCCAGCTGATTCAAAAGCTCTTGGTCTTGGGATAAAACATTAATCTTTGCATGTTGATACTGATATCCTGGTTTTATAATTACTTCAAAATTTGAAGGATCAATGTTTTCAATGGAGTGCGCAAGATATCCTCGCCTATTTAAAGATGATCGAATGGAATCTAAGATCGAATAAAGCAATAATGAATCCTTGAGATAGTAACTAGAATCTAAACCTAGAGCTTTCAATTCATCAGAATAATTCGTAAGCTTTAAATGTTTTTGCGCGTTTCCGCGAATGGAAATACCAAAGAATAGACAGAGAGATAGTATTTTGAGAATGTTTATCATTTAGATCATTTCCTTTCAAGTATTGAATATACTTGTATAGAATTAAAGCGATAAGAATATTTCAATTTCTCTTTCTTTGCGCTAAGAAATAAACGAAAATAGTTGATGGCTGGTATTTACATTCATATTCCTTTTTGCAAGCAGGCATGTACTTATTGCAATTTTCACTTTGCTACTTCATTAAGATATAAAGGAGAGCTTATTCATGCGATACTGAAGGAAGCCCAACTACGTAAAGCTTACCTAGAAGGAAAAACAATTGATACAATCTATTTTGGTGGTGGGACACCTAGTCTTTTACATGTCGATGAAATCAAAGAAATAGTCCTAGCACTTAAAACACATTATCACATATCTTCTTCAGCTGAAATCACTTTAGAAGCCAATCCAGATGACTTAAGTCAGAAATATTTGGAACAACTGAAAAATTATTCCCCAATTAATCGATTAAGTGTTGGAATTCAATCCTTTCATGATGAGGATTTGAAGTATATGAATCGTTCTCACTCCTCTAATGATTCCAAGTCGTGTTTAGCAATGATCGAGACTATAGGATTTGACAACTATAATATGGATTTGATTTTTGGTGTGCCCACTTGTGACGATGAGCAATGGATCGAGAATTTAAAGCAGACTTTAGCATTTAATCCAACGCATCTTTCTGTCTATGCTTTAACCGTTGAAGAAAATACGCCTTTAAAAAAACTAATTGATTCTTCTAAATTGCCGGCCCCATTCGACGAAAGTCAAATAAATCAATATCTAGCTGGTCAAAGTATGCTTACAAAAAATGCCTATCAACAATATGAAATCTCAAATTATGCCAAGGCTGGATTTGTTTCTAAACACAACTCCAACTACTGGAAGAATATTGAGTATTTAGGTTTAGGTCCATCTGCTCATTCTTTTAATGGATTGTCGAGAAGTTGGAACATCAGCAATAACAAAAAATACATTGATGCACTAAACTCCAATTCTTTATCTTTTATAGAAACTGAGAAACTCTCTTTGAAAGATCGAATCAATGAATACATCATGACGAGATTGAGAACAATCTGGGGAGTGGATCCAAAAGAATTAAACATTGACGGCATTGACTATTCAAAAGAATTCATTTACAAAACAGAAGACTTTTTGAATAGACAACTAATGACAATTAAAGATGGAAAATATGTACTTAGTACAAATGGACAACTAATTGCGGATCAAATAAGCGCTGATTTATTTATCCTTTGAGGCTTCAAGTTCGTCCCAGTATTCCACTGCGCGACGAGTATGTGGAATACAAATCGAACCACCTACAATATTGGCTACTGAATATACTTCGTAAATCTCATCCGTCGTAACACCTTCATCATGACATCGTCCGAGGTGATATTTGATGCAATCATCACATCGCAAAACCATAGAAGCAACCAGACCTAACAATTCTTTAGTTTTAACATCCAAAGCACCATCCTGATAAGTTTGGTTATCCAAACTAAAAAAACGCTTCATCACTTTATTGTCCTGAGCAAGAATACGCTCATTCATTTTTTCTCTATAATCGTTGAATTCTTTTATCTGTGACATGGTAATATTTTAAACTGTTCCTTTATTGTAGTTTCTCCAGATGGATAAGATCATTCTCATCGGGAATAAAATTGCTGTAATGATACTCCCTGTTCCAAAAAGAAAAAATTCTGCTTTATTGTATTTCATCATCATCTTTTGCTTGGCATAATCAAGCGAGGTATAAAACTCTTGTAATCCGATTTCATCATAATATACTTGAAATTCTTGCAACCCTTTGATTAAATAAAAAGTAAAAGGAATACAAATAAAACCTACTACAGCTTTCAAGTACATTCTATGCGCTAATACAGTATGTTTCAAAAAGAAAATATATCGAGTCAAGCTTATGAAAACTACTACAAACAAGATGTTGTATTTATAGAAGGGATAAAAATCTGCCGTACTATAAATAGGTAAGAGTACCACGACAAGGACAATTAAAGTAATTAAAATCCAAAGCAACTCTAGGCGTAGAATAAGGTTTTTGTTCATTTTAAGAATTGAACAACTAAAATACATTTGAGTTGTCAGACAATCAGCAAAAGACAACAAAAAATTATTGAAAGGATATAAAAACCTATGTTTATCTAATTTGTTAGTTCTTGTAATTCAGATCCAAGCTATTTTCGAAAATAATTATAAGTTAAATCTCATCCCACTAGATATACCAAAACCACCAAAAGACTCATCAATAACATTAGATTCGTTTGAAACACTAGTTTGGTCATAATAAGAGAAAACTGAATATATCTCCAGCGAATTACTAATTTGATATCCCAAATGAAAATCACCCTTAAAAACCAAATTTGTTCTATTGGCAAAAAAGTCATTGTTATCATTTTCTAGATAATAAAAACCTGATAGATCTTCATTAAAAATTTGTCCTTTATATTTGGTAAGAAGGTTAACCGTTATGCCTGGTTCGATTCCAAAATTCCAATTTCCAATGTTATAGTTATAACCTATTCCAAAAGGGATATTTAGAAAATGAATCTCATTTGAAATTGATTTATTATAGGTAGTAGTGGTGGTTTCCAATGATTTTCCAAAATGATTTTCTGTTACTCCGGTAAAAGGATTAATAATTATCAAAACAGGTTGCTCTATTGAATCCAAAGTAATAATATCACCATTGAAATTAAACTGACTTCTTTTGTTAATATATTCTAAGCCACAGGTAACATAAAACCCATGACTAATTTCTTTGTTCAGATTAAAGCCAAATCTTAATGAAGTTAAATCTTTCTCTGTCTGCTTTCGTTTAGTTAAATACTCACTATTGATTGAAGACAATTGAGTATTAAAACGCAACATTCCTCCATAAATAGAAAACTTCAGACCTAAACTTTTTTGATTATTGGTATTCTCTTCAATTGATCTTAAGGACAAATGTTTATCATTTATTCTGAGCCCGAAAGGATTTAATCCTTTTATCCCAACCTCCGTTAAATCTATCCGAGGTAAGTGATCTATGTAAAATTGGTTTTCTTTGACTTTTGACTTTTGAGTATTTGTATTTTTTGGTTTTTTATTCTCATCATTTAATATGTGATTTATCGAAAAACCAATTCTATTGGTTTGAATTGCATTTGAGTACGTGGATTGAGGCTGATTGAATTCTTTCGTCAATTCAATTATTTGGTCGCTATTGTTCATAGGATTAAGATTTTTAGTTCCTTCATTTTTCTGAAGGCTAAAATCCATAGGTTTTGACAATTTATGCGATCTCTTGT
>JAHDCZ010000026.1 GCA_020629615.1 Saprospiraceae bacterium | reverse complement strand
TATTATCCTTTGGTTTGTCTTTTTCTACCAATTTAAAATTCAACTCGATAAGTCGTCGTATAAGGCGCATTTTTAGGTTTCTTGACTCTCCAGGGCCCTCCTTTACGTAGTAATTGTTTTGCTTCTTCTACGCGATCTTTGTTATTGGTGTCAAGTACTTTGATTTGATCTAAACTACCGTCAATTAAAATTCTAAAAGAGAGTACTACATAATCTGTACTTGTTTTTGTTTTTGAATCATTTTTTTCCTCTTGAATGTAAGCACGAAATGCATCATAACCATGAATTGGTTCTGCATAGAAATCTGTATTTTTTTCTATCGAAATTTCTGTTACGACTACTTCATTTAGAACTTGGGTCTCATTCAAAATTACATCTTGGGTATTGACTCCTAAGTCAAGTTTGATGTCTGATAATCTAGCGTCACTATAACCGACATAACTAACTTCTAAATCAAGTTTACTGACTACCAAACTATCCATGGTGTACTCTCCATCAATATTAGTTATACTTGTACTGATTAGATCTCCATTACTGAAAGCCATCACATTTGCACCAATTAAAGCAAGTCCATGACCATCAGTTATGGTGCCTTGAAGGCTATTAGAAATTTGATCGTTAGCTAATACTACAGAATTCTTAGCATCACTCTTTTTGAGCTTGATTCCATCGACAACATAACCCTGAGATGATGATTGACCTCTTATTTTTATCGGTTCAGATTCCATACTTTCAGAGTTATCCATCGCTATTTCCTCATCCTCCATCGCGTCGTCAGGGCTGTCCATTTCAGCTTGTGGCACGCCAACTTCTAATTGCTCTTGTTGAGATTCTTGACGTTCTGCCTCCACAACTATATTGTCACTTTCTTCAGTCGTTTCGAACTTTCCATTTTGAAAATTTTCTAGAATGCTTAATTCTTTTTGATCTTTCTGACTTACGTCGAATGATTCTGAATTTTCTTCAATATTTACTTGAACAGGCTTTCCTGTGCTTATATTTTCAACAGAATTATTTGAAAAAGTAGTAGCATTCGATGTCGATTTTTTTGCTGAATAATTTTCTTTAGATTCAATTTTAACGATAGGAGAAGATTGCTTTTTGCTTGAATCTACAGAAGCCATGTCATTCGATCTAAGTGAAGCCGTATTTGAATCTTTAAGTAAAAAACCAATACTGACTACAAACAAAAGTGAAGCTGCCACTGCAGATATTTTCCAGAATGGAAATCGTCTGACCATCAATTTCTTTTGAGGAACCCTTAGTTGTAAATTCTTTAAATGTTTTCGACTCAATTGATGGTCCGCATAATAATATCCTTCTAAAGCATCTGCTAAAAATGGATCATCTAAGGCTTGTTTTTCCAAGAGATGTAAATCTGCATGAGAAATTTCTCCTTGAATATATTGATCCAAAAGTTTATTATAAAATTGATCGCTATGTTGTTTGGATGAACTCATTTTTTCTCCATGCAGTTTTTTAAATTACGTCTTCCGTTCTGAATAAAAGATCGCACTTTGTTCCATTCTATTTGAAGTATTGTTGCAATTTCTTGATAGTTTTTTGATTCCAAATAAAAAAGTCTCACACACTCTTTTTGATTTTGTTTTAATTTTTTCAGGCACTCATGCATTTGATTCAAAGCTTGTTCATCATCTACATTATCAGGATGAAAGACTTGCTCAGAATACATAAGGGCAGCATTATAATCTTTTGTTAATTCTTTATTGGATTTTCTTAAATTCTCGAAACAATGATTTTTAACCAGTACATACAACCATGATTTAAAGTTTGATATTTTTTTATCAATCAATCGTCGTTTTAAAATCTCAAACAAATCCATAGTCACATCTTTTGCTCTTTCTTGATCCTTCAAATATTTAAGACAGACACCGTAAATCATCGATTGATACCGACCAAATAAAACGGCCAACACTTCAAGGTTTTCGGTTTTCTGAAAAGCCTTAACCAAATCAATGTCAGATTCGTTCACCATCTAATTTTAAAATACGATCCTTTTATCATTTGCGACATACAAATACGAATATCAAAAAATTATTTTTTCTTTTTGTGTAATTCTCAATTCTCGTTCATCCTTAAAGTGTGCCCCTATTCACATTTTAAAAACGAGCGATATGAAAAAAATTGTACTATTCATCATTCCAATCATTTTTTTAAGTGCTTATTTCTATTCGACGAAAGTCGTAGTGTACGGAAAAGTATCTCATAAAAAAACAGGAGAAGCACTCCCCTTTGCATCTGTCACGGCAAAGCAAAACAACAAAATTATCTCCGGTACAAATACCAATTTTGATGGTGAATACACCCTAGAAGTCAAGCCAGGAGAATACGAATTTGAAGCCAGTTATATTGGTTATTCTTCCATTCGCGAAAAGCGAAAAATATTAAACACATCATCAGAAAAATTAAATTTTGAAATGTCAGAAGGGTCAACAATGGATGAAGTTATCATAAGGGAATTTTCACTTCCAAGTGCGAAGATTTATACTGATTTATCCGCAAACAGATTACATTCAAAAGATTTAGCTTCCAAAAAAACTGAGTTCACGATAGAATCTTCAAATGCATTTCTAGCGACCACTAGAATGGAACAGTATACGGAAGAGTATTTTCCGAGAGCAGGACAAATCACTGCAGCAGAATGGAATGACCTTCACAACTGGCAAGAATGGAAAGATTTGTTACAGGATGAAGAGTACCGTGCAATGCAAGATCATTGGTCCATGTTTCCAAATGAACGCTACGCAGTCTTCATTACGAATGAATACACATACCCGATACCAAATTGTAAAGTCCATCTAATTTCAGACAAAGGTGATTTGATTTGGTCTGCACAAACTGATACCCATGGCAAAGCTGAATTATGGAATAATGTTTCTCATAAAGGATTCAAAGCCAATCATATTGAAGTAGAATATGAATCAATCAATCGAAAGATTAAGCAAATAAAGCAAATTGACAAAGGGACCAATCACTTAAGCTTGAATGTAGCTTGCCCCGAAAAAGTACAAACCGAAATCATGTTTGTTGTAGATGCTACAGGCTCCATGGGAGACGAAATTAGTTTTCTACAATCAGAAATATCAGACGTGCTATACCAATGCTCGTCGATGAAAAACATTGAAAACATCCGAGTGGGCTCTGTCTTTTACCGTGATGATTACGAAGATTACCTCACCAAGATCAGTCCATTGACCGACGAACTTGATCAGACGGTTCGATTCATAGAAGAGCAAAGTGCTGCTGGTGGTGGAGATTTTCCTGAAGCTGTTGATCGCGCATTAGAAAAAGCTGTACAGCAAAACTGGAATCCGATGGCCGCCAATAAAATAATTTTTCTATTGTTAGATGCACCACCACATGGACATGAAAAAAGCATGAACTCGATCCGTGCTCAAATCAAAATCGCAGCTGAAAAAGGAATTAAAATAATTCCGATAACAGCAAGCGGGATTGATAGAGAAACAGAATTTCTTATGAAGTTTATGGCTATGCTTACCAATGGAACTTATGTATTCATAACAGATGACAGCGGAATTGGGAATACACATTTAACACCTGTTGTTGAAGATTATGAAATAGAAAAATTAAACGATCTCATCATAAGACTCATCAAAGAATATTCTAATCTATCGAGTTGTGAGCAAGAAGAAGAAGAAGAAGAAGACCTATTCATTGATACAGAATTGACGTGGAACTTTTTTCCCAACCCAGCAAAGTCGATCATCAATCTTGATATCTCAAGTGATATTGATGCAGTCACCGTACGGAGTGCAAGCGGCAAAATTGTGTTCCGCTCAGACAAATTTGAAAAAGGAAAACATCAAATCAACCTATCCAATCTAGTGAGTGGTGTATACACCATTTCCATTCGCAAAAGCGAAAAAATAGAAACCAAAAAACTCATCATGATTGATCGATAAAGACGATCCAATCTATTTTCTCACCATTTAAACATTATGATTATGAAAAAGAAATTATTCAGATTATCAATACTCGCCAGTCTAATTCTAGCCATGTCTTGTTCAATTTTAAGTTCATTTACCCAATCAGAAAAAGTGATTGTAAGCGGAAAAGTATTAAATGCAGAGACCAAAGAAGAGATACCTTTTGCCACAGTCACAATAACCAACCAAGGCGTTTTGGTAACAGGAACAGACACTAATTTTGACGGCGAATTTTCGATTCAGGTAGAAAAAGGTACTTATGATATAGAAGCAAACTATATCGGTTTTAAGTCTAAAACATTGAAAGAAGTCGTTGTAGATAAAAACTTGACTCTAAATTTTGAACTCAGTGAAGGATCACTCTTGGATGAAGTTGTTGTCACTGAATATAAGGTACAATTGCTGGAACAAGAAAACACAACACTGGGCAAAACTGTTACGGCAGAAAACATAAGATCATTGCCGACTCGATCGGTCAATGCCATCGCTGCTACCTCTGCCGGAACTAAAAAATCAAATGCTCAGGTTTCCGTACGAGGAAATAGAAATGGTGCTACAGATTATTATATAGATGGCGTGAGAGTGGGTAAAGTTTCAGATAAAAAACTAAAACATCATCTATCTGAAGAAAAAGAATTGTATCAAGATGATCAAAATTTTGAGAATTACACTGAGATAGTCGAAAACAACTTTAAAAGCGCTCAAGCAGAATCATTTTCTACATTTAGCATTGATGTCGATCGTGCCTCTTATGCTAATGTCCGGAGATACCTATCGCGCGACATGATGCCACCAAAAGATGCAGTGCGAATTGAAGAAATGATCAATTATTTTGACTATGATTATCCATCACCCAAAACAAAGCACCCTTTTGAATTACATACTTCTTTGACTGATTGTCCATGGAATGCAGATCATCAAATCCTCCATGTTGGTTTACAAGGCAAAGAAATCGACCGTAGAAATTTGGCTCCAACAAATTTAGTATTCCTGTTGGATGTATCAGGCAGCATGGACAGTCCAAACAAACTACCTCTGGTCAAAGAGTCCTTAAAACTTCTGATGACTCAATTGAATGATAATGACAGAATTGCGATTGTTACCTACGCAGGTGCCTCTGGTCTCGCCTTAGCTAGCACTGCAGTAAAAGACTCCAAACAAATTCTAAAATCATTAGATAATCTACGCGCGGGTGGAGGGACTGCTGGCGCCAGAGGAATCGAACTCGCTTATAAAGTTGCGACAGAAAACTTTAGAAAAAATGGTAACAATCGAGTCATCCTCTGCACGGACGGAGATTTTAATATTGGGATTAGTTCGGACGACGCCTTGGTCAAATTAATTGAACAGAAGCGCAAAACGGGAGTTTTCCTTTCCATTCTAGGTTTTGGAATGGGAAATTACCAAGAAGGAAAAATGCAAAAGTTATCCAGTGCAGGAAATGGTAATCATTTTTATATTGACAATATTCAAGAAGCGAAGAAGACATTCATTTCAGAATTTGCAGGATCATTGTACGCCATTGCCAAGGACGTAAAGATTCAATTAGAATTCAATGAAAATCATGTGGAAGCCTATCGATTGATAGGATACGAAAACCGCATGTTAGAGAAAAAAGATTTTGATGATGACAAAAAGGATGCGGGTGAATTAGGAATTGGTCATACCGTTACCGCACTCTATGAAATTATCCCGAAAGGGAAATATAGTGAATTTCTAGACGAAGTATCTTTACCCGAAACACCACAAGATCAATCAGACAAAGTCGTATCGAGTAATGAATTGGCTCACATTAAATTTAGATACAAAAAACCAGATGGTGAGAAATCTATCCTTATGGAAGAATCAATTGGTAGAGAATCAAAAGATTTAGAAACCGTGGATGAGCGTGTTAAACTTTCTTTGGCTGTCGCCGAATTTGGAATTCTACTCCGTGATTCGAAATTTAAAAAGAATGCATCCTTCGATAGCATTTTAAAAAGAGCCAAAGAAGTGCATAAAAAAAATCCAGATGATTACAAAAAAGAGTTCATTACACTAGTGGAAAAAGCAAAGAATATGAGTAGTGGTTTGGCAACCAAATAAATCAATGAATAAGAAGTCCGATTGGAAACGATTGGGCTTCTTTTATTTTAAAAGCTTAAAGGTGATAAGGCACATGGCTTCTTCCAAATCATCAAACTTTCTTTTCCTATTTTTAATTTCAGTCATATCCGGTAAATGTTCTGCAAAATATATTTGATTGTTGGCCATCTCAAATAAATTACTCGCCAACAATTTTGGATAAGGAAAATTCGGAGAAAACTCTTGCATCACATCGGACACCTTTTTTACCAGTCGTTTATAACTTAGGTAATAACCTTTTTCATTTTCTTTATCGACATCATGAATATGATAAGCTTTAGATCCTTCGTTGATAATTACACTATGCAGAACATTTTCGTTGATGTATTCTGTCAAAGGATTTTCAGCGGAAGCATTCACTATATTGTGAATGATAATTTTGAGTTTGCGCTTAGGATCTACGATGTTCATTAAATTAATATCAATTAAATAATGAACCCATTCCCAATACCAACAAGTCAAATAAAGCAATAGAAAATGTTTGTTCTCAAAATATCGATAAATCGATGTTTCGGTGGATTCAATTTCTTTGGCCAGCTTTTTAAAAGTAAATGATTCAAAACCCAACTTGTGGAACAAAAAAATACTATGCTTCAGCAGCTTCTGCCCGTATGTTGTATCCTGTGGATCTTTAATATACAATTTTTCGTTCAGCTTGAACTTTATTCCATGCGCCATGTTATAAATTTGGTGGAATAAAAATAATAAATTAAGTAAAACACAAGTAATTGGCAGCTTAGAAATATTTTAAGATAGTAATACTATCTATTTAGAAATTATTTCTATATTTGCGCTTTAGTCGAATTATGAAAACTATATTAATATCCATCATTCTGTCATTAGTGATACTCGGAGACTCTGGGCTGTTTGTTTATGATATGATGCATTCGGATCAGCACAACTTAGAAATAGTCGACAATCCCATAGAAGAAGAATCCAAAGAGTCTAAAGAGTCCATTGAAAAAGACTATGTCAATGATACTCCAAGTAAGGTTTATACAATTAATTCTATCGACTCTTGGAATACCAATCGACTTTCACCCTGCTATATTTTAAAAAGCCAGTTGTTTAAGGAAATACCGAAATCCCCTCCGGAATTGTAAGATCTACTCTTCAATCAACACCGTCGCATGGTGTCAATTAATCTATTGAAAGATGAAGTAACACCTCGATACATCCTTTCAGTTTTTGTTTATCATTTTATAAAATATAAGTTATGCATTTAGAGGAAGAACTATCCATGTTCAAAAATATAAAGAGTGATCTACCAGCAAGTATTATAGTATTCTTGGTAGCTGTTCCCCTCTGCCTTGGAATTGCTCTTGCTTCTGGAGCTCCGTTGTTTTCTGGAATTATTGCCGGAATTGTTGGTGGAATTGTTGTTGGAGCTTTAAGTGGATCGTCACTCGGGGTCAGTGGCCCTGCTGCAGGTCTCGCAGTTATCGTTCTTACTGCCATTCAAGATCTTGGAGCTTTCGAAATCTTTTTAATGGCAGTTGTCATTGGTGGTATATTCCAATTTATTTTAGGAGTACTTCAAGCTGGAATTATTGGGTACTATTTTCCTTCTTCGGTTATTAAGGGCATGTTGGCAGGAATCGGAATTATTATTTTTCTAAAACAAATTCCGCATGCTTTTGGATACGACAAAGATTACGAAGGAAGTCTAAGTTTCGAACAACCCGATGGTCATAATACCATTTCAGAATTATTCTACATGTTTGAAGCCATCACTCCTACTGCCCTTTTAATTACCTGTATATCTCTTTTTATTCTGATCTTATGGGAACAGAAATTTATGAAAGATATAAAGCTCTTCAAATTGATTCAGGGGCCTTTGGTGGTGGTGATACTTGGTATTATAATAAATTATTTTTGTCAGGGGACTAGCTGGGAATTAAGTCCTGATCATATTGTAGCAATCCCTGTTGCAGAAAACCTTAGTGGTTTTCTAAATCAATTTACTTTTCCTGATTTCTCACAATTGACTAATCCTAAAATCTACACGGTTGGATTAACGATTGCGGTTGTAGCAAGCCTGGAAACCTTGTTGTGTTTAGAAGCCACTGACAAATTGGATCCATATAAAAGAGTTGCCCCAGCCAATCAAGAATTAAGAGCGCAAGGAATTGGGAATATTCTTTCAGGATTAATCGGCGGCTTACCCATTACACAAGTAATTGTTAGAAGTTCTACAAACATTCAATCAGGAGGTAAAACAAAATTATCTGCGATCTTGCATGGATTCATTCTATTAGGATGTGCTTTTGCGATTCCTTCATTATTAAACATGATTCCATTGGCAAGTTTGGCTGCTATCCTTTTCTTAGTAGGTTACAAATTGGCTAAGCCTGTACTTTTTAAACAAATGTTTGCATTGGGTAAAGCTAGTTTTATTCCATTCATGGTTACGATACTTGGGATAGTTTTCACCGATCTATTAATGGGTATTGGTATGGGTATGGCAGTAGCGATATTTTTTGTCCTCTACAACAATTACAGAAAGCCTTTTCATTTTGAAGATGAAGGAGGCATTAAAGAAGGTGATCCCATAAGAATCGAGCTCGCTGAAGAAGTTACTTTCTTAAATAAAGCCAACATTCAAAGAGCACTAAATCTAATACCTGAGCATGCAACGGTAATTTTAGACGCTTCCAGATCAACCAATATTGATGTCGATGTTTTAGAAATAATTGAAGAATTTAAAGTTCAAGCAGAATTGAAACATATCGATTTTCAAGTAATTGAACCAAAACGGAAGTCCATTAAAATATCTCCATCTAAATCATTGGAAAATGTATTATCGTCCAAAAACTAATTATTTAATAAAAAAAATTCAATCATGGCTTTAGAAATAAACAACGCAATAACTCAAACTAAAGATTCTCAATCATCAATTAATCCTAGTGTTGCAATGACTTTATTGGAACAAGGAAACCAAAGGTTTTTAGAGAACAAATCATTGCATAGAAATCTTCACCAACAAGTATCAGATACTTCAACAGGTCAATATCCGTTTGCTGCAGTAGTAAGCTGTATCGATTCAAGAATTCCGACTGAAGTTATCTTTGACCAAGGAATTGGTGATATTTTCAATGCGAGAGTAGCAGGTAATTTTGTCAACGAGGATATTCTTGGAAGTCTAGAATTTGCTTGCAAATTAGCAGGATCAAAACTCATCGTGGTTATGGGTCACACCTCATGTGGTGCCGTCAAAGGAGCATGCGATCATGCAGAATTGGGCAACTTGACTCAAATGTTGAGGAAAATAAATCCAGCGATTGATGCTATTTCAACACCTGAAGGAACGGATAGGAGCTCTGCCAACCTAGATTTTGTAAATAAGGTTGCCGCAAAAAACGTAGATCTTACCGTTGAAAAAATCAAAGACGATAGCCCCGTGTTAAAAGAGATGCTAGATCAAGGAGAAATAGCTATTGTAGGTGCTATGTATGATGTAAAAACTGGCAGCGTAAGCTTTATATAGATTAATTGCTGTACATGCGACGAGCCCATTGGAAGATAATTCAATGGGCTTTTTTATTGGAAAAGCCTGTGTTGAACTTCTAGTTGATCCCAGTTGTTATCATTGAAAGATAAATTTAAATCCATGGCTGTATTACATAGAAACGAATACCTCATCGAAGGAATGACTTGCCAAAACTGTGTTAAAAAAGTTACTGAATTGTTTGCTTCAGTACCAAGTATCACTAAAACGGAAATTCATCTCGGCCCAAAGAAAAGCATTATCCAGAGTATTGTTCCACTATCCTTAGAAAACTTACAATCAATATTGGGGAATGAAAAATATAAAATTTCAAAATTTCAAACTACTTCCCAAAAGAAAAGCAATTGGCTCAAAAGGTACAAACCCTTACTTATCATATTTGCATTTTTGATTGGCACCAGTTTGTTGATTGATTTAAAGGATGGATCTTTCAACTCATCCACAACCATGCGTTACATGATGGCAGGCTTCTTCTTGGTTTTCTCATTTTTTAAATTACTGGACATAGAAGGATTTGCCAACTCATTCAGTATGTATGATATCATCGCAAAGCGCTTTCCTCCTTACGCTTATATTTATCCATTTATAGAACTGGCTTTAGGTATCGCTTTTGTTCTTTGGATATATCCCCAAGCGACATTATTCGCAACGCTTGCTATTATGACGATTGGAACTATCGGTGTCGCACAATCGGTATTTTCCAAAAGACAAATTCAATGCGCCTGCTTGGGAACCGTTTTTAACTTACCTATGAGTAAGGTGACCATTATTGAAAACAGTTTGATGATTGTTATGTCACTTTTGATGATATTGAATTAATTATTTTACAATATGAGTATTTACATCCGAAGCATTTTTCTCTTGCTAATCTCGGCATTTATGATCTTAGAATGTCAAAATTATCCCAAGCATAAAAATCACATTTTCTACCTACATGGACGAATAGTTGAGTTACAAGGAGCAGAGGCCGAAAGTCCAATTTATGGCAAATATAAATATCAAGAGATCATAGATAGTTTATCTACAACAGGAACAGTACATCATGAAGTTCGATCTGCAGGTGTAGATTTTAATACCTTTTGTACAAAAATTTCTAATCAAATTGACAGTTTGATATTTATCGGGGTCAAGCCCGAATGCATAAGCGTTATTGGAGCCTCTAAAGGAGGCATTATGTCAATGAATATTTCTACAATAAATTCAAACCCCATAAACTACATACTGCTTGGCGCGAATAATGAAAGTATTCAAAATCAATATCAATTTCAGCTTCATGGCCGTGTTCTAGGAATTTATGAAAAGACCGATAGTATAGCTGGTCTACACTATGACTTCTATCAAAAAAAATCTAAGAAGGCAATAAAAATTAACAGCCTTGAAATCAATACATCGCTTGGACATGGTTTTCTATACAAACCAATGGAAGCATGGTTAAAGCCAACGAGAGAATGGATAAACATCCATTGTTATTGATTAATATAAACCAGTTTTTTTCTGACAACTGTATTTCCTTGCTTTACCGTAATAAAGTATTGACCAACATTCAATCCAGTTGGTTCTAGAACAATTTCATTTTCTCCTCGAATGGCAATGACATTTTGCGTAAAAACTTCCTGCCCTAAACTTGAATACAATTTGAACTCCATTACTTCATCCCGATCAGATGACACTCGAACAAATATTTTTTCACTGAAGGGATTAGGCGAAAACTCCACAGATTGTAAACTGCTGATACAATTCACAGTAATCACCTCGAGTTCCTTTTTAGAACCATCCAAGTTAACTTGAGTTAATCGATAATATGATTTTCCCTTAATTGGATTCTTATCAGAATAATCATAATAAGTTTCACTTAAAGAATCACCCTTAGAGTCCACTCTACTTACTTCTGACCAATGATTAAAATCTGGACTTCGCTCAACGATATAGTAGGCGTTGCTAATCTCAGCCGCAGTCGTCCATTCTAATCGGATTTCATTTCTATTGGAATCACATTGACCAGAAAAGTCTACCAACTCCACTGGCACAACACTTGAATCCAGATTAATTCTAATTTCTCCAAAGCTGTAACACGAGCCACCATGATTTGTCAATGCTGTGATTAAAACAAATTGTGCAGCGACACCACCAAAATCAGGTCCCTCTTCCCCTTCATAAAAACTACTCCCTGGGGCTTCAGCCAAGGTAAATTCTCCGAGTGTTGTCCAACTGATTCCATCCATAGAATAATCGATCGCATAATTATTGATCCCTTGATTGGTTTCAGAAAATTGATTGGAATTCCATAAATGCGTTGTTGTTAGCATATAAGAATTTCCAAAATCATACATTAACCAATGACTTTGACCTCTTTCAGGATTGGGATTCATCGTTGCAGTACAAGAAACCCAAGAATCTCTGGCATCGGTACTGTGCCGATCCATAAAACATTGAGCGGATAATTCTAGAAAAGAAACAAATAGTAAACTAAGTAAAAGTAGATGCTTGATTTTCATCATGATTAATTTATAGGGTTTTCAATTACCCATTCGCGAAAGCGAGCGGACAAGAAAGAAAAACAATGGGATTAAACCGAGAATATAAAATCCTCCTACATCAAATATTCATAAACCCAATGGGGTTCTCTGCTGAAGACGTATCATAGAAATTTCCAATGTTCGGAAAAATCAATGCCAAATCAGATTTAGGCACACCATACCAGAGCGCCAATTCTGCAAAATATTCATCCGCTGATTTAGTTGGTATTAAAACTCCGCCTCCTACTTCTAATTCATTATCCAATTCCAATGACGGAAAGTCTCCATAAATGTCTGTTCCATTGACTGCACCACCGGCGGCAAACATATTACCACCCCAAGCATGATCTGTTCCATTTCCATTGGAAGTTAGCGTTCGTCCAAACTCAGAAATACCAAAGGTAGTTACGCAATCTGACATCGCGATCTCATCCAAAGCAGAATACAATTCTCCCATAGCATCATCCACTTCGGTCAGCATCAAATTCATACTTTCAAGTACTTCATCATGATGATCCCATCCGCCATAGTCAATGAAAAATATTTGTCTCGACATATCCAAATCAGTCCTAGCCGCGATCGTATTGGCAATCATTCTCATACTTTGTGAAAGGTAAGTATTACTAAATTGTGTTTGGAAAGGGACTACATTATCTAAGGCATCAACTAGCATTTCATGACCATCACGTGCCGTCTTGATGACATCTACATAGGCCTGCTTAAACATATCCTGATAAGTCTTATCAATCATATTATCAATCGCAGCAGTTTGTAGTTGTCTTAATTGCCAAGGATCACCATAACCCGTAATCCCTTGAGGACCATTCCATGGGTTGATGGAATATTCTACAGTGTTGTTCCCTGTTTGAAAAGTGTTGCTACCACCCATTGACATATTCATTGAGATGGTTTGATTGTTATTACTTGATTGTAATAAATCAGCAATCTTGCCTCCCCATCCTACCGCAGTCCTACTTTGAGGGACCGAAGTCTGCCAATGTTGAACCTGATCCGCATGAGAATATAATCCAAGCGGTACTTGAACCGAACCATTGTAATATTGTGTTTTATTGATCGGCTGAATCAAGCTACCAACATTTGGAATAAATGCAAGTCGTCCACTGTCGAACATACTTTGAAAATTAGCCATCGCAGGATGCAAACCAAAATCCATACCTTGACCCGTGTTAGGTGTTATGGCTCTTAATTCATCTTGTTGTAATGCCATGTTGGATCGAGTGGTTGCATACTGATTGTATTCTGCATCGCTTCTTGGAACCAACATATTAAACGAATCTATTCCACCAGAAAACAAAATACAAACAAGCGCTTTATAATCTCCACTGGCAACAACACTTGAGTTTAAAATAGACGAAGCGTTGATTGTTTTAAGATTACATAAGGTAGACATTAAAGTAGTATATCCTAATCCAGCACAACTTGCTTGTCCTAAAAATTTTCTTCTATTTATTTTATGTATAGACATATCTTTTCTTTTTGAGGTTTGGAATTACTTCCGAATGTTGTAATCCGGTGAAACAAGAAGGAGATACAATGCGAGTCGAACTCGATCTCTTTGGTATTCTCCCCAAATCAACGGGTCCATAGAATCACGAATGATTGTACGCGTTTCATCTGTTAACTGTCCATGTGTAAACAGAATATCCAATTCATTTAAAACCCTTTCAGGAGTATCGGCTTCATCTTCAAGATCTAAGGTATTTAACTCAATCGTTACATCTCCATAATCTCCTTCCCAACTATACATCAATCCATCCCACAAAACCCAATTATTCACTCTGTTCATGAAACCTACAGAGGTAGCCGTGTTGTGTAACTTAAATTCAGGGGCCACTAAATTGGCATCTGCAATACCCCCTACTGGTTGATAATCAGGTGGGAAGAAATTAAAGACGGTAGGAGAAGAAAGTATCTGTTGTCCAGTGGCATCCAAATAGTCAAATCCATTGTTCCAATATCTACCCAAAGGGCTATCTGTTGGTAGTGCTCTACAAACTTGTAAGTATCTTACTAGTGGTTCGCGTAATTGTCCATTTTCATCAGCCGACATACTTGCACAGTTTCTAGCTTCTGGATCCAATAACAATGCTTTGATAAACGCTGTCATATCACCTCTAACACCTTGCCCATTATCATTAAACACCGAAGCAACCCGATCAATATAAGCAGGTGTAGGATTGGAGGTGATTAATCGTTGTATAAAATGTCGAGCAATAAAAGGACCTACATTAGCATGATTGAACAAATGCTCGATCGCTTGATTAATATCGGTCATCCCATCTTGGCCGGCAGGTAAAGTGACTCCTCCGATTAATTCTTTTGGACTGGTATCATGCCATTCAGAATACATAATCATAGGTACTCTCGCTTCCGTACCCCAAAAATTTAAACCAAAAAATGGCGTATCTGTCCATTCTACCCATTCGGCAACAGCCCCAGGACCAAGACCTGTAAATACCTGAGCTAACTCTTTGATGTCATCATTGTCGTAAGTAGGGATAGAATTTCCAGCTCCATCCAATTTATGCGAACCATCATTATTCAACTCGTAAAGTCCGATCGAAAACAATTGCATAATTTCTCTTGCATAGTTTTCATCTGGATGAATATTTTCTTCAAGGATTTCTTTAGGATTATTTAAATGGCTGAGATAATAACCCATCGTAGGTGTAAGACTCACTTCCTTCAAAATATCAAGATAATTATCAAACGCTTTGTTGATCAAAATATCATAATAATTGGCCATTGCTTCTGGCCTGTTACGAAGATCAGAATTGATTGACACCACCAAAAGTTCGCTCAATGCCATGGCGACTCTTTGTCGAAGTAAGTCATTATTGGTCATATTGAGTTGCCACCACGCATAGTTATAATGTACCGCCCAAGGACCAAAGATTTCTTCGGGATCTTGTCCACCTGCCACACGAGCATCAAATACTTCTTGCCATATATTTTCTAACATTGGAGAAATAACAGTGGGAGTCACTGCCATCTGTTCATCAATCCAAGTAGAAAATCCTTTCTCAGTGACTTCTTCGATGAGTGCGCGGTTGGCACCAAATGTAGCATGAGACAAAAAACGAGATGTTTCCATTAATGGTGCATCTAAACCAGCTCCTGTGATGGTTTTGCTAGCAGTAGATTCACCAAAATCACTACTCGAAGTCACCATAATATTATCAGCATGTCCAGCACCTAAGTAATCTATGTACTGACCAGAAACACTTAAAACGGTGTAACCAAATAAAATAGTTGTTAATATTAGTTTTTTCATCCTCCTAATTTTTTAATTCAATTAAGGTCAACTTGATTTTGCTCTATCAAGGGATTATTGATATTCGTTATTAAGGATAACCAGAGGGATTCACTAATGAGATGATTAAAATTACATCGTTTTCGTTTTTTATTTCTCCGTATTTACCCTGATTTTTTTACTCTCTTAGGACGGTCAAACTTTTTTGACTTTCATTTCCTTTTGGACCTATGACAATTTGATATTGTCCTGCTGGCCAATTTGAGATATTAATGCTTAATGGAATATTGGAATTTAAAATACCCTGCTGCATCAACTGTCCAGATAAATCAAACATCGAAAACGGAATCTCGTTCAACAAATCAGAAGAGGCCGCAATAGTAACAATATCACTACTAGGATTTGGGAAAACGTCCAAAGCAAAATGATATTCTTCATCTTCACTACTGACAGAAACACCCTGGGTGGCAATTCTGATTTCTCCTAGACCAAAGCAATTACCTCCATGATTACTCAATCCGGTAATCAATAAGTAGCGCGCATGAATACCAGTAAGATCAGGTCCTTCTGTGCCTTCATAAAACCCACTTCCATCAGCTTTGGGAATTTCAAAGGTCCCCCATTCGGTCCAAGTTATTCCATCCTGAGAATAATCTATTACAATCTCATTTAGACCATTTTCTAAGGCATCTGGATTATTCGTATTCCAAAAATGGACAGGTCCAAAAGTATAATCATGACCAAAGTTATACATAAGCCAATGAGAATTTCCCCTCACTGCATTTGGGTTTTCCTTCATTTCACAAGATTGCCATCCATCAGACAATACCCGACTATGGCGATCAGCAAAACATTGAGCAGAAATTTGTGCACAAAGAAATAGTGCACAGGTGAAGACAATTAGTTTTTTCATTTCCATTATTTTATTAAAACGAGGAATCCCTAAGAATTCGTCTATTCCTAAAAATAAATAATGTAACTAAGAATCTAAAAAAGTTCAAACTATTTATTCGACTGGAGTCGAAAGAGCAAAATGCATTATATCTATTCAAATAAATAGGAAAGTTTCAAACCAACAAACGTATTTCTTGGCTGTCCTGGATAATAATATCTCGGTGCTGAACCACCAAAAGATCTTGCATTAATCAAATGCATCGCAGCATACTTCTCATCCAATAGGTTATTGATTCCAAAAAACACATCAGCCCTTAATCTTTGAAGCAAGCTCATTTCAAAACCAATCTGAAAATCAACTTTTTGAAAAGCATCAGAATAGACAGAATTATCATCTCTTAATGGCATTGATCCTTGATGTCGAAACATCCAACGTGTATAAAGATTCTGAAAGTTTGCCTGAACAAAAGCATTTAAAATATGAGGGGCTGTACCCGTTAATTGATTACCAGAAAAATCTTGATCAGCATTCACAAAATCCTTAAAGAAATAATCTGCATAGGTATAAGACAACTGATAATCAATCCCTTTTTCACTATCTTGATAGAGATTATGATCGATGCTCAATTCAAATCCATTATGTGTGGTTTCACCAGCATTCAAACCGATGTATTGATCGTTTTCGAGACGTTCTGAAACCAAAAGATCTTTGATTTGCATTGAGTAGATAGAAGCTGAATAATTTAATCTTTCCGAAAGTAATTGCCCATCAAACCCTATCTCATAATTCCATCCTTGTTCTTGTCTTAAATCTGTATTGATTAATCCTTCTGGGGTCAGTGTCTCTTCCGAATTTGGATTTGAAAATCCATGACTAACAATAAATCGTGAATTCAATTTTTTACTCCAACGATAAACAGCATTTAATCTTGGAGAAACTATAAAACCAAAACCATGATCACCACTTATGTCTACGCCATCCTCTTCAAATTTATCTTCTATAGAGTAATTTGTTTCATTGAGATTAAAGCCTAGTTCGACTTCAAATTTATGATTCGGCTTCCAAGCCAACTCTCCAAATAGATTATAATAATTTCTTACTTCATGATTCTCATTAAATTTATTTGATTGTACTCCTTCATCGGTTTCAAACAATTCCCATTGGTAATTCTCTCTATAAACTTCCGTTCCAATTTGTCCTCTAAACGTTCGAAATTTTCCTGTACCAGTATATTCTAAACGAGATCTAAAACCATAAGAATTACTTTCGTCATCGATGATATTAAAAGGTCTTGACTCATAAGAATCATACAAATTGAAAAATCCTGCGGTGGTCCAATTCCAGTTATAGTTAAAATTATGGGCATAACTTAAACCGATATTCGTCTTGTTATAATCTTCAAAGCCTTCAACCTGTGCCCATGTAAAAGCTGCGGATTGTGGGCTATTGATAAAATCATCTTCATTGAGCGAACTAGGGATTTGTGCGTTCAAGCGAATATGATTAAACAAAACAGATAGGTTGTTTTGAGCACCTACCTTTTGAGCCAGAAAGCTGTAATTCTGTCTTTTGTAATTATTGTTTTCTCGATAACCATCGCTTTGGTGCAATCCTTGTAAAAAATGAAGATTTAAACTTTCATCCTTGTTGCGATAATTGACCTGATTGGTCGAACTCCAAAGTCCCCACTCTCCAAAAACATTTTTGGATTGTATCGAACTCGGAGAAAACCCATCTTTAATTTTGGTTTTCATTTCGATTACTCCTCCCAGACTAGCACCAAATAAACTTGAGCTAGGGCCTTTCCAGACTACCACAGAATTCAAAAGACTTAAATCAATATCTTCGATGGAGCTCTCACCTACTCCATTGGTGATTGGAATATCATCTACATATGCTCGCAATTTTGTGGTTGAAAACTGCGATCGATTCCCAATCCCCCTAATGGTGATTCTATTAGTGTTAAAAACTCCGGAATGCATATGAACTCCAGAGACTGTATTCAACGCTGATTGAATATTTGGTTCACTAGAAAAATCTAAAATTGAACGATTTATTTTCGTTCGACTTAAAAGAGCAGGAACTTTCTCAATTTCTACAAGAATGGATGCCGTCACATTCGGGTTAACCCGCAAAACAATTTTCAATTCACTACCATTTGGTGCACTAATGGTCCTACTATGATAACCTACCATACTTATTTCAAGATCACCGCAACTATGGCGCAACGAAAATTTCCCTTCAAGATCCGTAAGCGTCCCATTGTTTTGAATAACACATGAGATCGTTGCTCCTATCAGTGGTTCACCATTTTCGTTAAGCACTATCCCTTTTACCCTATGATCTTGACATAAACATACACTTGACAAAAAAAGGAAAATGCACACCCAAGCAAATATTTTCATACACTTCAATTATCTTGTGAAGATATTAAAACTCAATAATTTGATACTTATCTGTTTTGTTTACGTTTAAATGATTAGACAAACTACTGTGTATGAAAACTGGTCTTTCCTTACTATTGGCGATTTTACTTGGATTCTGTGCTTATCAGGGAACTCAGTTGGTCAAATTACAATCAGAGCAAACAACACTAAAGAATGACTTTGCGGAAATCAATCGAATAAATTATGGTCTTTTCAATGTTGATCTTTGGAAAGATAAAGCTCTCAGCATATTTCAAGATAAAATTGCAGACTTTAAGATTAATCCAGACATCTATAAAGAATTGGATGTTCAACTTCAAGTTTACCTACGTGCCTTACATAAAGAATACATTGTCTCAGGAAAGTTGGTGAATCAATTGCTTGAGGAAGCATCTAAGGGAAGCAAGATCAATAAAATGTTTCTAAAACTGATTAAAGACAATGTTCATGATTTTGTAGACAACATGGATCTCAAATCCAAAATCCCAATGATTGCTAAAGAATTGGCAAAAGAATTGAAAAAAAACGAACCGACGATCAAAGGGTTTTTAGAAGAAGAATTAAACGGAATGCTTTTCGACGAAACTTCCCAAATTGAATATACTGATCCACGAGATGTTCTTTACAAAAAATATGAAGTCCAAGACTACAAAGCGTGTTCTCAAAAAATAGCTCCTCAAATCGAACGACTCGAGGAATCGATAAGCGAAAAGCTTAAATTGATTTACGGCTTACTCATTGGTGCCGCTCTGTTTTGGTTTCTGTTGTATCGATTCGTGGGTTATAAATTATTGGTGGTGGGCTTAACAATTATTTCGATGATACTTCTTTATCTAGGTGTTATTCTTCCTATGATTGACATTGATGCGAGATTAAATGAGTTCTCTTTCAACATCATTGGAAACAATATTACTTTTGATCAGCAAGTCTTGTACTTTCAAAGCAAATCCATCTTAGATGTTACTTGGACATTACTTGAAGGGACCGGAATTGATTTAAAAATTGTCGGATTGTTGATCCTTCTTTTCAGTATCGTTTTTCCATTTTTTAAGCTGTTACTTTCCACTTTATTCTTGTTTGTAGAGAAAATAGAACAAAGTAAACTTGCTCAAAATGTGATCTTTTACTTGGGCAAGTGGAGTATGGCAGATGTTTTTGTTGTTGCCATGTTTATGGCTTACATAGGTTTTTATGGATTGGTTACTTCACAAATGGGTGAAATCGCGCCTAATGATGGAGGCTATGCAGTTGAGACTTTAAATTATTCGAAGTTATCCCCTGGAGCTTTATTCTTTACATCATATTGCATTTTGTCAATCATTACAAGCATTATAATCAATAGACATTTCGTTTTTTCAAATAACAAAGAAGTCGTATAGATTTTGCCTTGACGGCGAATATAAAATCTAGCTTAAATTGTAATCCTAATTCGCTAGTATTTTCTTATCATTGAAAATGAAAAATTTCCGAATCTTAGCTCCTCTCTTGATTTTTTTATTTAGTGGATTTGCGAGCTACTCTCAAGACCTTACAATTTTTAAAGGATCCAAGAAAGCATCCTTTAAGAAAGATCAACTTTTAGATGTTTTTTATACTAGTGAAAATCAAAATCCAGATTGTGATTATTGTAATCATAAAAATTTCAAAGGTTTTTTTCAGGAAGTATCCAATGACAGTCTCGTGTTCAAAATCCTTGAACTGCACCAATATCAAACGGGTGAAGATGTTAGCATTCATAAAGAATTGATCTATCATTCAGGTCAAAAAGAATTAACCATAGCAAAAAATGGAATCTTTCATTTTAAAAATTTGGGAAGTAAAGCGAAATCAAATAGAAAACAAATATATGCCGGTTTGGCAGGTGTTTTCGTTGTGGGCAGTGCCATTGCAGGTATTTCGAGTTTAATCGCCAAAGGGGATAGTCGAAAAAAAATTGGATTTTTCAGCTTAGCACAATTGGGAGTAGGTATCACCTTTGCAACCATGAGTCATCAGAATCAATACTCCTTAAAGCCAAGCGATTCTGATCCTTGGAGATTTGAGTAATGGTTGTCCATATCCTTTATTCAATAAATAGTCATGTCGATTTATTAAACAGGAGTACCCTGACTCATGACTTTTTTCGCAGGTCAGACGAAGTGGCACTATTTTTGTCATATTAATAAAAAAACTAATATGATGATATAGAAAACTACTAAACCCTAACAATTTCCCCGTTTTTACCCAAAAAAAATCACTATGACAACTCTTAAAACTATCTCAGGCGTAGGCTTCATACTCCTGTTTCAAATCAATTTATTTTCTCAATGCGAAGAATGTAATCACTTTGAAGTTACCTTAAATAACATTTATTATACTGAGTCCAATTGCAACGACAACCTAATGACTATTTGTAATGACATTAGTGTCTTCTATCCGGATTCTTACGGATCATGGCAATATGGAATTCTGGTTGATGGTCTTCCTAATTATGAATCAGAGATATTCAACACTCATCTAAGAAATACAGCAACCGCCTGCATCACTGAATCATGCACCGCTCAGATACAATATTATTTAAAGACATGGACTGGTCCCGATGGATTTGGGGTTGAGTGTGCTACTTATAAAACTTTACCAAGAGCCCTTCCTGTAGTTTTCGGGGATTTTAAAGCCGTAAATAAAACCATTGGTATAGAATTACAGTGGTCGACACTATCAGAATTGAACAATGAGAAATTCCAGATTCAAAGAAAAACAGATAAACAAGAATTTGAAACCATTGGTGAAATTAGAGGATTAGGAAATTCCAATCAGCAAAAGAACTATTCGTTTTTAGATCGAACAGCAAAGCAAGGATTAAATTATTATAGAATTAAACAGGTGGACAAGGATGGACATTTTGAATTTTCAAAAGTCATCTCAATTTCAAACCAACAAGAAGGTAAGGAACTTTTGTTTTACCCGAATCCAGTACGAGAAGAAATATTTTTTTATGAATTAGCAGATCAAATTATCGTCCTAGACAATTTTGGAAAAACTATATATTCCTATAGTAGTGGACCCTATCGTTCAATTAACCTCCAAGGACTTGATGCAGGCATTTATTGGATAAACTTAAAATCAAAAAATCGGATAGAAGAAACAAAAAGATTCATTAAAATATAATATACTAATTTCTTCATTCCAAAATATAAATTTCTATTGCTATACAATTCTCTGAGATGTAATGATTAATGAAACATTGATGCCTTAATACTAATTATATTAATCTAATTTTTCCATTAACTACTAGGATTCTTGATAATAAAACGATAGCATAAAACTTTAACATTTGAAAAGAGTACGTGGTACGATACTTGATATATTATAAAAAAACATAATATATAAGTCATGAAAAAACACCCTTTTCTAATCACCACCACCACTACCCTACTTTCTATTAATTTACTTTTTGGTCAATGCAATAATTTTGACATTGATCTTGGACCTCCGTGTTATGAGGAGCAAGATTGTTCGGATAATCTTGTCACCTTATGCTGCCATGTTGATGTTCAATACCATGACGGCGTCGCTTCTTGGCAATACGGTCATATGATTAATGGTGAGGTCGAAATGACCTCAGAGATTATTAATACAGACGAAATGAACACCGTCAATCACTGTGTTCAGATACCTTGTACCGATGTGGTACAATTTTATATAAATTCCTGGACAGAAGAAGATGGAGGAGGAATCCAATGTGCCCAATTCAGAACTTTCCCTCAAGCTGCAGTTCCTGTAGAATTCGGAGAATTTCAAGCATTGAATAAATCAAATGGAGTTGAACTACAATGGACAACACTTTCTGAAATTAACAACGATCGATTTGAAATTCAAAAAAGAAATGCACTCCAAGAATTTGAGACGATTGGAGAAATCAATGCTATTGGAAATTCTGATCAAGAACAATTTTATAGTTTTTTAGATCGAAAAACGACTTCGGGAATTAGCTACTATAGAATTAACCAAATTGACTATGACGGTCATTCTTCTTATTCTGATATTGTTTCAGTATACACAAACAGAGATCACGTCGATTTAAATTTCTACCCTAATCCAGTTCAAGATGAAATTTTCTTCAATGAGAAAGTAGATCAAATCAAAGTCATTGATGGATCAGGAAAAGTATTAAAAATATTCTCTCAAGGACCTTATCAGACAATAAATCTAAATTCATTACAAGCAGGTGTCTACTTTCTAGAAATGAGTTCAGAAGGACAGACAACCATGGTTAAAAGGATGCTCAAAATTTAAAAAGACATTCCTTCGATCATAATTTCCAATATTTGGGACGCGGCTTCAGATATAATGGTTCCAGGACCAAATACAGCAGCCACATTCTGATCGAATAAGAATTGATAGTCTTGTGGAGGTACTACACCGCCGACGATGACTAGAATATCTTCACGTCCTATTTGCTTTAGTGCCTCAATGGTTTGGGGCACTAAAGTTTTATGACCGGCCGCCAACGACGAAATTCCGAGGATATGTACATCATTCTCTGCAGCCTGACGAGCGGCTTCTTCTGGCGTTTGAAACAATGGTCCGACATCGACATCAAATCCTAAATCTGCAAAACTAGTTGCAATTATTTTTGCGCCACGATCATGTCCGTCTTGACCCAATTTGGCCACCATGATCCGCGGTCGACGTCCATCGAGCTCCGCAAATCGATCCGATAATGCTCTTGCCTTTTTAAATTTATCATCCATTTTTATCTCTGATGAATAGACTCCACTAATCACACTATTATTGGCGACGAATCTACCAAATTCTTTCTCCATCGCCATCGAAATTTCTCCTAAGCTTGCTCTACATCTTGCAGCCTCTACTGCAAACGACAAAAGATTTCCTTCACCTGTTTTGGCACATTTTCGAATTGCTTCCAAGGTTCGTTGTACTTTCTCCTCATTCCGATTAGCCCTCAAATCCTTCAGTCCTTTGACCTGCCCTTCTCTAACTTCTTTGTTATTTACTTCCAAAACATCCAAATCTGCATCAATTTCTTTTCCGTAAAAATTAACGCCGATGATCTTTTCTTGACCGCTATCGATTCTCGCTTGCTTTTTGGCTGCTGCCTCTTCGATCCTTAGTTTAGGTACACCCTTCTCCAAAGCATTGCTCATCCCACCCAATTCTTCAACCTCCATAATATGTTCCCATGCCTTATTGACCAATTGATCCGTCAGGTATTCTACATAATAAGAACCACCAAAGGGATCCACCGAATCCGTTACTCCAGAGACTTGTTGTATGTATTTTTGTGTTTCCCTAGCAATTCTAGCAGAATAATCTGTTGGCAAAGCCAAAGCCTCATCTAAAGAATTAGTATGCAATGATTGTGTACCACCAAGTACTGCCGCCATCGCTTCTACCGTTGTTCTGGCAATATTATTAAACGGATCTTGCGCTGTCAAACTGTAGCCCGATGTTTGACAATGAGTCCTTAATGCCATCGACTTATCTTTGGTTGGATTGAATTGTTTTACAATCTTGGCCCATAACAATCTTCCCGCTCGGAGCTTGGCAATTTCCATAAAAAAGTTCATCCCAATACCCCAGAAAAAAGAAAAACGAGGTACAAAATCATCAACTTTCAATCCTGCCTTAATTCCAGCCCTGATATATTCTAAACCGTCCGCCAAGGTATAAGCCAATTCCAAATCCGCAGGCGCGCCTGCTTCATGCATATGGTATCCACTGATACTAATCGAATTAAATTTTGGCATTTTTTGACTCGTAAACTCAAAAATATCCGATATAATATTCATAGATGCTGCGGGAGGATAAATGTAGGTGTTGCGCACCATAAACTCTTTAAGAATGTCATTTTGAATGGTACCACTCAACTGATCCATAGATACACCTTGCTCTTCAGCAGCTACGATGTAAAAAGCCATGATAGGTATGACCGCACCATTCATCGTCATTGATACGGACATTTTATCCAATGGAATACCATCAAAGAGTATCTTCATATCCTCTACAGAATCAATTGCAACACCGGCCATCCCTACATCTCCACTCACTCTTGGATGATCTGAATCATAACCTCGATGGGTTGCCAAATCAAATGCGACAGACAATCCTTTTTGTCCTGCTGCTAAGTTTCTGCGATAAAAGGCGTTACTTTCTTCCGCCGTACTGAATCCTGCGTACTGTCGGATAGTCCAAGGTCTAGAAAGGTACATCGTACTATAAGGTCCTCGTAAGTAAGGCGGAATTCCTGAGACAAACCCTAGATGTTGAACATTCTCAATATCTGATGCTGAATAATGGGATTTAATCTCAATTCCTTCAGCGGTTTTCTTAATGTTTTCGTCAGTATTCTTTTGTGTCGACATGCCATAAAAATAAAGATTAGTCGTTCATCTTTATCCTTCTTCCAGTAATTATTTACTGTAAACTAAATTTTACCGGCATTCTGTAAATTACATTGACTGGACGACCGTTTTGTTTGCCAGGTTTCCAAGTTGGCATTTTCTTCAGAACTTTTAATACTGCTTCGCTACATCCACCGCCGACTCCTCTAAGTATTTTGGGTTGAACCACTTCTCCTACTTTGTTTACCACAAACTCGACAATGACACTGCCTTCTATATCATTTTCTCTTGCCAATCTGGGATATTTCAAATTACTATAAATAAAGCTCATTAATTCTTTATTCGAGCAAAGGCGCAATTCTTCTTCTTCAAAACTGGCTGTTTTGCAATCACCAAAAATGGGCATATTTTCCGCAAAAAGTAATAGTTCTTCTGGACTCTCATCGTCGACCACTGGTGCTACTTTTGGAGCAGGTTCTTTTGTCGAGACGATGTTGTTCGATGGTTCATCCGTTATCGTTTTGGTGACTTCAACATCAGATTCTACTTCATTTGTAGATTCTTGCATCTCATCAATAATTTCGGGTTCATCAGGAATAATTTCTTTTGCAATCTCTACTTTTGGAGGTTTAGGAATTTTCTTTTTAGGATGTACAGTAGGCGGAATTTGCTCCCAGGGCTCTTCTTCTATCGTTTGATAAACATGGGATTCTTTGTCCGCAATCTCTGTTGTGATATTTATGACAAGATTGGCGCAAGCCAGGGCAATACAAAATGCGATTTTGAGGCATTCGGGACGATATTCATCCCATCGAGGTAATCTATGAATGGACATACTTGAAATTTTAGATAAAAAAATCAAGTCGCGACTTACTCACTAGATGTGCATTTATTTGATTTTGGCGTAAGCCTATAATTTTTCTTTGAGGTATTGAGCGGTAAATGATTTTTTCACTTTCAATATTCCATCTACTGACCCTTCATATAAAAGATGTCCTCCATTTTTACCTCCCACAGGCCCGAGATCTATCAGCCAGTCTGCACATTTTATTACATCCAAATTGTGCTCGATAATCACTACCGTATGACCATTTTCAATCAGTGCATTAAAGGCTTTTAATAAACGTACAATATCGTGAAAATGAAGACCCGTTGTAGGCTCATCAAAGATGAAGAAAATATTTTCAGTACTTCGATCCTTCCCAAGGTAACTCGCCAACTTCACACGTTGCGCCTCTCCACCAGATAGTGTGCTAGAAGATTGACCTAATTTAATATAACCCAAGCCGACATCAAACAGCGGTTTTATTTTTCGAACGATCTCTTTTTGTCCTTCGAAAAAGTCAAGCGCTTCTTCAATACTGAGCTCTAATATTTGGAAAATGTTTTTTCCTTTGTAATTGACCTCCAAAACCTCTTGTCTAAATCGTTGCCCTTTGCAATCATCACACATCAATTTGACATCTGCCAAAAATTGCATCTCCACGGTAATTTCTCCTTCCCCTTTACAATTTTCACAACGCCCCCCTTCAACATTAAATGAAAAATGCTTTGGTTGAAGTCCTTTAATTTTTGACAACTGCTGAACAGACATCAACTTTCGTATGGCATCGTATGCTTTCACGTAGGTGACAGGATTGGATCTTGAGGATCGGCCGATAGGACTTTGTGTAATCATTTCGACCTTGCTCACCCTTTTGATATCACCACTAATTTCTTTAAATCCTGACAAAGCAATTTTGAACTCATCCGAAACTTCATTATTTAAAGCAGGCTGTAAAATATGCTTAACCAATGTGGTTTTTCCTGATCCAGAAACACCCGTAATAACCGTCATGGCATTCAATGGAATCGAAACATCAATATTTTTCAGGTTATGCATCCTTGCCCCAATGATGTTGATTTTATTATTTGCCTTTCGGCGAATAGAAGGAATTTCAATCGATTTATTTCCTGTTAAATAATCCCAGGTCAAACTTCCTTTTGCGCTTTTTAAAAACTTCTGATAGTCTCCAGCATAAACCAATTCTCCCCCATGAATTCCTGCTTCGGGACCAATATCAACCAAGTAATCCGCATTTCTTATAATCTCTTCTTCGTGCTCGACGACTACGACGGTATTTTTGAGATCTCTCAATTTCTTTAATACTGCAACCAATTTTTCGGAATCTTTAGGATGCAAACCTATACTGGGTTCATCTAGAATATAAAGTGAATTGGTCAAGTTACTACCTAAAGTTCGTGTTAAATTAATCCGCTGGGTCTCACCACCAGAAAGTGTCGAAGAAAGTCGATCCAAATTAAGATAAGTCAATCCAATGTCCATCATGACTTCCAATCGATTATTAACTTCAAGAATAATTCGTTTGGCAATTTCACGATCGTGTTTTGAAAGTTTGATTTTATCAAAAAATTCTTTCAATTCATCGATGGGCATTTTGATCAATTCGGTGATGTCTTTGCCATCTACTTTGACATATCGGGCTTCATTTCTCAGTCTGCCACCACCACATTCATTGCAGGTCGTCCGTCCTCGATAACGTGCCAACAAAACACGATTTTGAATCTTATAAGTCTTCTGTTTTAGTTCGTCAAAAAACTCATGAATACCCCAAAAGTACTCATTGCCATCCCAAACCAACTTTTGTTGATCTGAGGACAATTCGCCGAAAGGCCGATGAACAGGAAAATCAAAATGATGAGCAGCATTGATTAATCTCTGTTCCCATTGTTTTCCTTTTTCTCCTCTCCAACAAGCCACTGCTCCATCATAAATTGACAAACCATCATCAGGAATTACTTTGTTTGGATCAATTCCTAATACTCTTCCATAGCCCTCACATTTCGGACAGGCACCATACGGATTATTGTAATTAAACAATTGATGTGAAGGTTCGGGAAAAAGAATCCCATCCATTTCGAAACGATTATTGAAGTATGCAGACTGACCTTCGATTTCTTCTACATAACAATGACCTTCACTTTCTTGAAAAGCTGTTAGAACAGAATCAGCAATTCTCTTTACATTTTCTTCTTCATCGCTGACCACAAACCGATCTATCAAAATTTTAATCTTTGAAGAGATTTCTTGACTAGGTTTTCCTAGCAATTTCTTATTGGATTGTACAAAGTCTTCGATAAAATAAGTGTCTTTTTTATAGATGATTCTAGTGTACCCTTTTTGTTCAAGCAATTCGAGGTCTTGTTTGAGGGTACGCTCATATTTATTTTGTAGTGGAATCAATAGTCGAACTTTTGTTCCCGTTTTCATTTTCTTAATGTGCTCGACGACATCGGTAATGCTATGTTTCTTAACCAACTTACCAGAAACTGGAGAATAAGTTTTTCCAATTCTGGCATATAGCAATCTTAAAAAATCATAAATTTCTGTGAGAGAACCAACCGTAGATCTTGCATTACTACCGGAACTTACTCGTTGCTCGATGGCGATTGCTGGACAAATGCCTTTGATAAAATCAACCTCCGGCTTTTTCATACGATTCATGAACTGCCTGGCATAGGAAGACAGGCTTTCAACATATCGACGTTGTCCTTCTGCGTACAGGGTATCCATGATAAGAGAAGACTTTCCTGATCCAGACAAACCCGTCACTACAATCAATTGATCTTTCGGTAAGAGTAATTCAAGGTTCTTTAAGTTGTTGGATCGAGCTCCTTTGATATGAATGAATTTCTTCAAATCTATCTTTTCGGTGGTCTTCAATTTACTACTGGATTTCTTCGTCATTTTAGCGATTGAAGCGGCTAAAATACGGGTTCTTAGGGAGATGCAAGATTAAAAAAATGCGATTTCCAGAAATCTTTGAGAAAACTTTAAGATGACAAAAACCCAATAAAAACAGTCGTTAAACATTTGTTAACTTGGATGAAATAATTGAAATTGGCTGATTTTTTGGATTAAATTGCATATAGGTATTTACTTATTGAAGAAAAGTACCTAATTTTACAGCTTATTCATCACTAAACTCTGACTATAGCATAAACATTTACACTAAGCTTTTAAGATTAAGATTGTTAACCGATTTAAACAGGGCTAGTTATGAATGTAGGCATGCTAAAAGATCAGGAGTTAATCCTCCGTTATCTCGACGGAGATGACAAATCCTTCGAAATTCTTCTTAACCGTCACCGAGACAAGATTTATACATCCATTTATTTGTTTGTCAAAAACAGAGATATGGCGAATGACATCTTTCAAGATGTATTTATTAAAATCATTGATACTTTAAGAAAAGGCAAGTATAATCATGAGGGGAAATTCCTTCAGTGGGCTATGCGTATTTCTTATAACATGTGTGTCGATAATTTTAGAAGATCTAAGAGACGTACTAAAGTTTCACCGTCTGAGACTTTTGACATCTTTGATGTTTTGGAAAACAAAGATGAGAACATGGAGGAGACGATGATTAAAAATCAATTGTCGGTGAGGATTAAATCCTTGGTTGACCAGTTACCACCAGAGCAAAGAGAGGTGGTTATCCTACGGCACTATGCAGATATGAGTTTTAAGGAAATCTCTCAATTAACGAGAGTCAGTATTAATACGGCTCTAGGCCGAATGCGCTATGCATTAATTAATATGAGAAAAATGGTTGGAGATAAAGAACTTCTGATCTCCTAGAATTTTCATGAGATATATAAAAACCATTGAAATGGGCGACGTGAAAGTGTCGCCTTTTTTTATTAATTGCGAATAAGCAACAACTCATTTTCGAGAAGGATTTTTGCGTTTGCTGCTTCTTGATCTAAATTGCTATCCAAAAGGTTTTCATTTTCATATGGATCTGCGCTCAGCTTATACATTTCTTCGTCACCATCAATATTAATAATCAGTTTATACTCTCCGTTACTGATGGCCCAATCTTCTTGGTTCGGACTTTTCCTTTCGGAATATTGAAAATCACGATGCTCTCCTGTTGATGTTAGTAATGGTTTAAAACTCCTACTATCATGTAATTCTGAAACGGAGACACCTGCAATTTCGGCAATTGTCGTAAATAGATCTGTACTTGTTATTAGATTATTATCCACTTCCCCGCTTCGAGAAACATTTTTTCCTGTTATGTAAAGCGGCGTATTAATCCCTCCTTGATACAATGAGCCTTTCGCTTTCATACTTGTATATGGTAACTGCGCTACCTGATTTGGCGTTCCATTATCCCCAATAAAAATAATCACTGTATTGTCTCGATCCTTTTCTGACAAACTATCCAAGAGTCTCGCAATTTGATAATCCATTGCCTCGATCGCGGCCATATAATAAGGCATGGGATCCATTCCATCCACGTATTCCTCCAGCTCTCCTTGTGAATGCATCTCAGATGGTGGAACATGAAATGGAGTATGCGGCGCATTAAAGGCCAACCATAAAAACCAAGATTTGTTTTGTGCTTCGATCCAATCAATGGATAAGTCTATAAATTTCTTAGATGAATACTCTGTTTCATTGGTTTTTACTTCATCTTCAGTAAATGGCCAAGAAAAATAATTTTGCACTCCACCGCCCGTAATACCCGCGTAATAATCCAATCCAAAATTTTCAGGATTATCGATCATTCCATCACCAGAGAGATGCCATTTCCCTATAATCGCTGTTGCATATTCATTATTGGTTTCTTCAGCGATATACTTTTGCAAAATAGTTTCCGATGTACTCATTACATCACCGGCCCATTTTACTCCTGTACGATAACCATACTTTCCTGTAATGATTGAAGATCTTGTTGGTGTACAAGTTGGGTACACCCAACAATTTTCAAAACTGACTCCGGTATCCTTAATACAGTTTATTGTTGGAGTCGTTGGCTTAATATTCCCTTCAGAAAAACCATCCGTTGCATCTTTGCCCATATCGTCAGCTATAATTAATAAGATATTGGGTACGTCAGCTGATTCTACTGGATTGATATTGCTTATTAGCGATTCCTCCTCATTACATCCGTAAAGCAAAAATATTGTAGTGAACAAAACACCTAACAGTAGAATTTGAACTGTTTTCATATTTGAGGATTTATAAGTGTTTGACTTAGAAGATACTTCAAAGTTTAAGGACAGAATCGATAGAGCCTTAACTAATTATCCTTGCATTTCAGCCCACATTCTAGCAAAGTAGGTAATGATCACATCCGCTCCCGCTCTTTTAATACTCAATAATGTTTCAGGCATCGCAGTATTTAAATCCAACCACCCTTTTTCAGCTGCCGCCAAAAGCATGGCACATTCTCCGCTAACATGATAAGCCGCGACTGGCGTTTCAAATTCTGATTTTAGCGAATGTATAATATCTAAATAGTTTAAGGCAGGTTTCACCATGATAAAATCTGCCCCTTCCTGAACATCTAACTCTGCTTCTATCAGAGCCTCATTTTTATTGGCAGGATCCATCTGGTAGCTTTTCTTATCTCCTGCCTTGGGTGCTGAATCCAAAGCATCACGAAAAGGACCATAGAAAGCACTAGCATATTTTGCGGTATATGACATAATGCTTGTCTCATCAAATCCATTGTCATCCAAGGCGAGACGAATCGCTTCGACTCTTCCGTCCATCATATCCGAAGGACCAATGATATCAAATCCTGCTTGCGCTTGTGCCACGGCCATTTTCTGAAGAATAGGTAAGGTTGGATCATTTAAGATCTTGCCATGTTCTACATAACCATCATGTCCATCCGAACTATAAGGATCCATAGCAACATCACTGATCAAACATACTTCAGGAATCTGACTTTTAATGGTTTGAATTGCCTTTAAATAAAAATTATCCTCAGCCCAACTATACGTCGCCGTCCTATCTTTCAATTCTTCTGGTATCGCTGGAAAAATCATAAAACTACTAATCCCTAACTCCTTACAAGCATTGATCTCATCCATCGCATGATCTAATGAGTATCGACTTGCGACGGGTAACGAAGGAATTTGTTCTTTAACATTCGATCCATCAACAAGAAATAATGGTTGCACAAAATTCTCAACGGACAATCTGGTTTCTCGGATTAATCCTCTGGTAGCTGATGATTTTCTATTTCTCCTTGGTCGGCGTAGCATAAAAGCAATTTGTCACAAAATAAGACTTAGTATCTATTGTTGAATGAATAGTGAGACAGAATTATGTCATAACTGATTTTAGCATCTTTTTTCACCTTATTCATTAAACCTATATTTTATTCCAAAAAACAACTTCTATTCTATTTAGAAGCCAAAGATTTAGCTACCTTTAGCAAACGTTCATTATTTAACATAATTAAAATCAATATGAAAATTAATTCAATTTTATGCTTTTTTCTTCTTTCATTTCTTGTTTCCTGTGGTAGTGATGAAGAACCTATGACACCCGAAGAAATGACTGAGGAATCTTCTTTTTCAGTAAAAGTAAATGGGGTCTCTTTAAGTATTGCGAACATTCAAGTCATTAAAAACAATCCTATTTTATTAATTGCGGGTTCAACTGCCGGAGCTGCTAAAATTGTACAAGTACCTTTGAATATGGATGTGAGCCCAGGAACATATCCTGCTGATGGTTTATATACTTCACAATACATTGAAGGATCAAATATTTGGAATGCTAATAATGGAACATTTACTATAACTAAAAATGACATTACCGCTAAAAGAATTGAGGGAACATTTGAATTTGATGCTTCACCGATTTCAGGCACCGCTTCGGATGTAAGCGTTACTGAAGGTTCGTTTAAAGTAAATTACTAAAACAATCATTCAAAAGGAGGTCATAGTATAGACCTCATTTTTGTTTTATTTTTGGATTTCAATACAGTCCTTAATAAGAAATTTAGTGATCTATTGAATCAGTAGATTTTTGTGACTTTTTTGGCACTGGATCCGGCCCCATACCTCCCCATGGGTGACATCTTCCAATTCGGCGAAAGCCAAGATAAAGTCCTTTAAAAACACCCCATTCGTTAATTGCTTCAATCATATAGTGGGAACAAGTTGGCGTGTATCGGCAGGTAGGGCCTAGAATAGGAGAAATCACTTTTTGATAAAGTTTAACAGGAAGGATAAAGAGAAGTTTCATAATTCTTATAATCTTATCGTTTCACTGAACGAATTACTATCAAATAAAAAAAAGTGCAAACCTTTTCCATCTGCTTTGAGACTGATCATATTTTTCTGATCATCATATACTTCCATCAAAGCGTTATAAGAAAACGAAAATTCGCCTTCAAAATCAATAAGATTTTCAACTTCTAGATAACAATAAACTCCCATAAGATCTTCTGATATTTCCTTTCCGATAAAAGTATAATTCAAGGCTTGATTATTCAATTTCAACAAAAGATGTTGATTTAAATATTCTTGGATATACTCTTCTACATTGGGATCTTCTTTTTCGGTACAAATCGCTAAATCAGTCCCACCCTTATCCGTCAATGCAAGTTCTAAATCGTCCAAAAACAAATGAACGATGATCTGTAAAGATTGACTTTCGGATTTGTAATGTGCATTGCATTTACTAATATGAA
>JAHDCZ010000151.1 GCA_020629615.1 Saprospiraceae bacterium | reverse complement strand
TAAACATCAGCTTAGAAGACGCATCTAATGTCAGTGTAGAAATTACTAATGTTGAAGGTAAAGTAGTAGCTACTCAATCTTTTAAAAACGTAATTAGTGAAAAATTAAAGATGGATGTGGCTCATCTTTCTAGTGGAGCTTACTTTGTGAAAGTAACTACAGAAGAAGGATTTACTACAAAAAGAGTTGTTATTCAGAAGTAATTTTATATAACTCAAAATAAATTTAGGCCTGTGATAATTCACAGGCCTTTTTTTGTGTTCTAGGTATAAACAAGCAAATTGAATAGAAGACAGGTTTCTAAAGTATTATTTGGATTATCATCCGCAGCCCTCTTTACTGGATTTTACTCTTGGCAAATCGAACCGTTCTGGTTGGAGTTTGTCAAGAAAAAAATGGCAATCACTGGTCTTAATCCATTGCATAATCACAAAACCATTATGCAAATAAGTGATTTGCATATAGGAAATAGATTTGACTGGAACTTTATCATTGAATCCTTCGAAAAGGCCAAATCCTACAGACCCGATTATGTAGTCTACACGGGAGACTTTGTGAGCTACGAAACATCCCAACAATTAAAACAACTGGATGAAGTATTTAATCATGCAGTGCTAGGTAAAAAGGCATCGATTGCAATTCTCGGTAATCACGATTACGGACATCAATGGTCTGATAAACGATTGGCCAATAAAATCACTTCCATCCTAGAAAAGAAAAACATACAAGTATTACGGAACGAATCCGTCGAATTTAACGGACTTAATATTATTGGACTCGATGACTACTGGGGAAAGAATTTTGATCCTAAAAAAATAATTAAATCTCACGCACGTCATGAAGCCAATATTGTACTCTGCCATAATCCCGATGTTTGCGATTTAAATGTCTGGGGCGATTACAAAGGATGGATTTTATCAGGACATACTCATGGAGGACAATGTAAAGCTCCCTTCTTAAATCCTCCTTTACTTCCTGTAAAAAACAAAGCCTATTCGCAAGGAGAAATTAATCTAAATGATGGAAGAATGCTCTATGTAAATCGCGCTCTTGGACATCTTCACCAAGTAAGATTTAATGTAAGACCAGAAATCACTCTTTTCGAATTAGTCAATGCTTAAGATAACTCTTATTAAAAGTCAACCTTTAATCTCAAATTAATCCGTCTCGAAGTCAGGAAATTTGGAATGGCATATTGGGTGGCATAAACTGTTTTTATCCAAGTATTAGAAGCTACATTGGCAACTCCTAGAAGATTAAACACTTCAAGACTCAACCATGTATTTTTGGTAAATCGGAGTGGATGTCTAGGTTTATTTTTAAGCCAGTCTTCGTTCCACAGCAAATAAGAAAATCCTATATCCACTCTATGGTAAGCTTTAAATCTATAAGTATTGCGATACACCCTATTGTTTCCTCTCAAGCCAAATGGCAATCCTCCCCCGACCGAGAGATTCATGTGCATTTTAAAGTTTTCATTGTTGGGAAGATAATCTTGAAAAAACATTGATAAATTGAACAGACGATCAGTAGGACGAGGGACATCATTGACTGCTTGAGCTATACTATCTCCAAGTTCTCTTTTAAGGTGTTGAACTCCATTCAAGCGTTCTCTGACTCTTAAAAGAGATAAATTCACCCAAGATTCAGCTCCTGGCACAAACTCTCCGTTAATCCTCATATCTAAGCCAAGAGCGTATCCGGATGCATCATTTTCGCCAGAATATCGTATTCGGACATTATCGACCTCGTAGGACACTAGATTGTCCAATTTCTTATAATATAACTCCGAAATAAATCGAAAGGGCTTGGCGGACATAGAGGGCCAATTGAAATCATAAGTAATTCCTCCAACTAGGTGTATAGACCTTTGAGATTTTAGATCAGTATTTAAACTTCCATCCAATCGGCGCATTTCGCGATAAAACGGAGGTTGATAATAAACGCCTCCTGCCAATTTATAAGATAAATTTCTTTGACTATTGAGCGGTTTGTATAAAAATTGAACGCGCGGGCTAAATAAAAATTCATTATTCAAACTCCAATAGGAGGATCTTAGTCCACCTGTAAGTTTAATCTCAGTATCTTCTGAAATTCTTGAGTAACTATTTTGTAAAAAACCAGTATATCTCAAAGAATTAATAGAATTTTCGGATTGTATTACTTCAAACAACTCTACTTCCTCAGGATTAAATGGCAGAGAATAACCTGCAGAATCCAATCGCTCCCATTCATTTAGGTAATCATCAATGGACTCGGATTGTAGTTTTAAACCCCATTGTACAAAATTATTTGCAGTGCGTTCATCATTTTCATTTTGAAATTCGATTCCTCCGCGATGAGCCACATTTGTTATCCTATTGTACAAAAAATTTCGTGCAAAATTGTGTTGAGTTCCCGTTCCCAAAACGGCGATCTCTTCTCCTGCGTTATCACTACCAATATTGGTTTCAATTTGGGATAATCGATAAAATCCTTGGATATCAAATGTTTCTGCTTCTTCTCCTAAATAATTAGACGCCAATAGTTTTAAATACATCGGATTCTCATCACGCTCCGGCAAATAGGTCATGGATAATCCTGTCATTCCGTTGACAAATCGATCTACTTCTCTCCCTTCAAATACTGAGGTTAATCTTAAGGCAAAATCAATCAATCCAAGTGCCGTGGATCGCTCAGTAGGCACAAAATCATATTGACTTCTATTGTAATTTCCTATAAATCCCAATTGAATATCCCTAGAAATATCATAAGTTACATACGCTTGTAAGTCCGTAAAATCAGGAGTATACTCCCCTTTCACATCAAGTGATCCTAAGATATATTTGGTTGTTTTATATCGAGCTCCGAAAAGGTATCTCAATTTGTTGTATGAGTTGGCTCCTAAACGCTTACTACCTTCAAAATGAAGAGATGCGCCTAATAAACTGCCCCCTGCCGACGCTCTAAACTCTTCAGGACGCTTATAACTAATATCTAGGACAGAAGATAATTTATCTCCATACTTCGATTCAAATCCGCCGCTAGAAAAAGATAGATCACGGATCAAATCAATATTCGGAAACGTCAATCCCTCCTGCTGTCCACTTCGTATCAATTGTGGTCGAAAAATTTCGAAATCATTCACGTACACTAGATTTTCATCATAGTTTCCTCCCCTCACATTGTACTGACTGCTCAATTCACCACCAGAACCAGAAGAAGTTCCCAAGGCTATGGCAGGCAACACACTTTCCAAGTTACCAGATGCCGTCGGTAATAGTTTCAACTCCGTCACCTCCTCTTTAACCATACCCACATCCTCAATTCTACTCTCACGGATAACGATACCCATATCCGTTTCTTTCGGAGCCATTTTAAAATTGATATTTCTTTTCAGTCCTGTCCGCATTCCTTGGACGATAAATTCTTTGTCGTGATAACCAATTCTGCTACAAACAACTGTATAGGTAGTTTCGGGTTCTAGCACAAGACGATAGAAGCCTTCAGCAGAGGTTTCTGAAGCATTATTGGTCCCTTTTAGGTATACATTAGCAAAGTCAATTGGACGTCCTGTATCGAGGTCTGTTACATTTCCAAACAGAATAGGATTCAAGGTATTTTGGCTTTCGCCGAATTGGAAAGTAAATACTATAATCCAAAAAGATAAGAGCGTTGACTTCATTGCAGGGATTAATGTCCTTTGATTAAACGTAATTATTGGGATTTAATTTTCAGAGAAGAGAGATTTCATTTTGGCTACCGTATTAATAGGATTTTCGGACTTAAAAACACTACTGCCTGCCACTAGTACATCTGCTCCAGCTTTAAGAATGGACTCCATATTCTGCAATCCCACGCCTCCATCAATTTCAATTAATGCTTTGCTATTTTTTGATACGATCATCTCTTTAAGAGTCCTTATTTTCTCAAGCGTCTGATAAATAAATTTTTGTCCACCAAAACCTGGATTAACGGACATGAGACAAACCAAATCAAGATCTTCTATCAAATTTTCTACAATATTTACTGGAGTATGCGGATTTATGGCGACCCCTGCCTTTGCGCCTGAATCATGGATTTGTTGGATCGTCCGATGAAGATGTGGACAAGCCTCTGCATGAACAGTGATAATTTCAGCTCCCGCCTTTCTAAATTGTTCGATATACTTTTCAGGATTGACGATCATCAAATGTACGTCTACTGTCTTCTCTGACAAATCAGCCATTGTTTTTACTATGTGCTGTCCAAAAGAAATATTGGGAACAAAAACGCCATCCATCACATCAACATGTAACCAATCGGCATTAGAAGAATTGATCATCCTAATTTGTTCTCCAATTCGCGAGAAATCGCAGGCTAGAATCGAAGGAGCTATTTTATAATTCATCCATAAATATATAGAAATAAATTATATGAAAGGATTCCTATTTTAAACAAAAATCACTCGATTCTACAAATTTTGTCCCAGCGCTTTTTAGGAATTTCAGAAAAACTTGAGTTACAGCCCAAACATCTCGCTCACAATATCTGACAATTTGTTCTAATCCATTTTGCTCATAGTATACTCTTCCCACGTCAGCTCCTGTTATTCCATCTTTAGGTGAATCAATATTTAAAGAACTACAAAGTAAATCCAGTGATACATAGTTTTTATAATCTCCGAATTTCCATAACTCCATGGTGTCTATCAACTGAGGTACTTGCCATGCCCTTTGCCCCATCGCCTTAAACATCATGGGCAAAACCAATCCTTGTATCATCGCACGTCTAGCAATGTATGGAAAATCAAATTCTCGAATATTGTGACCACAAAGTTTTGACTTTTGGGGCTCTCCATAATATTGATTGATGACTTCAAAAAAATCCTTAAGTATCTTTCGTTCATCATCACCAAAGAAAGATTTTACTTTAAATCGCACCATTTCATTTTTTCTACGTTCAATGGCCCCAATAGTGATACAAATGATCTTGCCAAATTCTGCATAAATACCTGCTCTATCGATGAAACTCTCTTCCTTTTTTTTGTCTGATCCAGAAAATAACTGGACATGCTTTTTTTTCCAAAGCTCTTGGTCTCTTTGATCCAATTCGGCGAAAGCCCTACAACAACGAACTGTCTCAATATCAACAAAAAGTAACTGATCTAATTGTTTTACATTAAAATCCATAAGTGTTTACACCTAATTTCTATTGGGTAAATACCATGAATTCTAAAGAATACACATTTTAGGAAAAATATTTTACCTGTTTTCCTCAGTTCTTATCTATATTCAAGTAATAAATTCAAGAATTATGGGCAACTCCAACAAATCCAGTATCTGGTTATTGATAGCATTGATCGCTTTTTTAGGATTAAGTGCATTTCTATGGTTTCAGAATAGTCAGTTAAGTTCCAAACTTGACGCTCACGAAAAAGAATTATTTGAACTCGAAAAAGTGAATGCTGAGCTCGATCAAGACTATCAAGCAGCGTTAGCTAGTTTAGAAGAATTTCGAGGTGAGAACAACGAACTCAATAATTTGATAGATAGCCAGAAGAAAGAACTTTCGGCTCAAAAAGACAAAATCAATAATTTGATCTGGTCCAAAAGAGAATTAGGTAAAGCACGTGAAGAAATAAGTCAAATCAAAGGGATGATGACTCAAAACTTACAAGAACTTTCCACTTTACGAGAAGAAAATACACGACTGGCCAACTTGAACAAAAAACTAGAAACAGAAAAAGTTCAACTTTCTAATGAGGTGAATAGAGAAAGAGAAATTAACACTGAATTATCAGAAGCCAAAACGATTTTAGTTTCTCAAAAGGAACAATTGGATAAATCCAATGAGGTACTTTCTTCTAAGGTGGACATGGCAATGGCTATAAAAATTAACTGGTTGGAAGTAAAAGGATATGAAGTAAAGGATGACGGTAACTTAAAGAAGAAGAGTAAAGGAAA
>JAHDCZ010000150.1 GCA_020629615.1 Saprospiraceae bacterium | reverse complement strand
AGAACAAAGGAAAAGGTGAGAACAAAGGAAAAGGTGAGAACAAAGGAAAAGGAAATGCTTACGGGAAGAATAAAGGAGATCTTAAAGGAAAAGATTTTGGACAACAGAGAGCGAAAGAGGCAAGAGAGAAGAGAGACAAAAAAATGAAGGAAGTTGAAAAGTCTGTCGAAAAAGGGAAAAAGAAATCTAAGGATGCAAAATCGGTTTTGAAAGAAAAAAAAGAAAAGACGAATAAAGAATATAAGGATAAAAAAATATCCAAAAAGGAATATGACGAGCGGATGGACAAAATTGATCGCGCTGAGAAAAAAGCCGATGAATTGGATGAAGTCGCATCCGAAGGGAATCGAATCTTAAAGAAGAAAAAAGATTAACATTCTATACTCTAAAAAGCCTTCCATCGCGGGAGGCTTTTTTACTTAAATGAATTGTCAGTTACAAGTTTTTTATTCTCTTGGTTACAATTCTTTTAATGAAGGTATATATAGTAGTATAAAACTGAGAAAGATGAATACTACGATTAACCATCAGTCTTCAAAACAATGGGGACAAGAAAAGCTACAAATTCTACTTCATAGATTATTTTTGAAAGAACCACTTGCCTCAATGTCATTGGCTTCTCCCAGGACATCTTTAGAGTTAACAGTAGAGTATATAAATCGATATAACGATGAGCAAAAAGAGATATTTGAATGGTTGAAAAAGGAACACTGATTGGTTGCAATGAAACTCAGGGAACAAGTTAATATGAGCTACCTACTTTTGTTCAAACCCATTTATGATCCAGATTTTTTCAAATTGTATTATTGCTCAATGAACATCCGTTAGATCAATTTTTTCAGGAAGTCGTTTTATTAAGATTTGATTATTTTTAGCTAGAATCAAATTTGACTAAATGAAGCGATCTTACGTAATTATCTTTTCATGTTTGTTGCTTTTTGCATGTGAATTAAAAAAGACCGATGGTGATAAAAAAATCACCTCGATAGTAGAGACTACTCAATTGGAATTAAATGCCGCCAATAAATTAGCAAAACTTCCATTAAAATGTATTCAAAATCCCTTGCCTTATAAGTCAGGAATAGTGATTGCATCCCAAAAGGATCTCGCAATGCCTCAAGATCATCATCCTGCATTTTACGGTTGCTTTGATTGGCATTCAGCTGTGCATGGACATTGGTCTTTGGTCTACTTGATGAAAGAATATCCCGATTTGGATTCTACCTCTATTATTCGGCGAAAGCTGAACGAAAATTTGACCGCTCAAAATATTCAAATTGAAATGGATTATTTTAATCTCAATCGATACACCAAGTCATTCGAACGTACCTATGGATGGGCATGGCTGCTTAAATTGAGTGAAGAATTATATACATGGGATGATCCCGACGCCCAAAGATGGTACACTATTTTAAAACCATTGAATGAACTGATTTCAGAAAAATATCAAGAGTATCTTCCCAAATTGGTTTATCCAATCAGAGTAGGTGAGCATACCAATTCAGCTTTTGGATTGAGCTTTGCTTATGATTATGCTCAAACAATCGGAGATCAAAAGCTAAAGGATTTGATTGAAAAGAGGGCGAAAGAATTTTACTTCTCGGATAAAGATTGTCCTTTAAATTGGGAACCTAGCGGATACGATTTTCTCTCACCGTGTTTACAAGAGATGGACATTATGAGAAAAGTTTTAAGTGAGGTAGATTTTGCGCAATGGAGTACTTCTTTTTTACCAGGCTTATTCGACGGAAGTCAAAAATTGAAACCGGGAGAAATTAAAGACCGTACGGATGGTAAATTGGTACATTTAGATGGATTGAATTATTCTAGAGCCTGGTGCCTTTATCCTTTACGCGATAACCCATTGGCGCAGCACTTGGCCAATTTGCACTTGAATCATTCCATTCAACAGATTGCGGATGGAGATTATAGTGGTGAACATTGGTTGGCATCTTTTGCCTTGTATGCTCTTAAAATGCAACAATCAAATCAAAAATAAAATGGGTTAAAAAAAAGATTAAAAAAAGTGTGCTTTAAGTGGTAACATTTTGCTCAGTATGATGATTAATGCTTGTACGATATTTTTAATCACATAAAATTGAACAACATGAAAAATCCACTTTTAAATCTTTTGGCTTTTATTCTTTTTTCTGTCTTAATGGTGAGTTGCTCAGAAACTGATCATATCATTAATAATGATCTCGAAGAAAATTTTGAGCTACAAATTCAATCCAATGACGATGATAATGATTTAGTTTATTATGAGGAGTCAGGCAAGTCAAATGTGAAGTTCAAAATGCAAATTACAAAAGTTCAAGACGACACTGATGATGCTTATAGAGTGGATGCGTATGGTCGATTTCTAAATCAATTTGGTGATGTCGTTTTAATCCATATGACATTGTTTTTGGATGAAGCCGGTGAAGTGCGACGGGCCAAGGTATTGGTAACAAATGGTGAAGAAGTAACTCAATACGTTCTTCAAGATGATGATGGCAAGGTGACCAATATTTTGAAGGAATTTGTCATCGTCCAAATAAATGGAAATTCATTATCCACTTCTCCGAATAAATTAAAAGTTGTGCTTGATGCTCCAGGAATGTCTACTACTATTTCAGGTTTTCAAGAAGCTGGTATTCAAGAATACTGGGGATTAGTGGAATCATTATAGAACAATAAATGGTTGGTTAATAAAAGTGCTTGCAATTGTTGCAGGCACTTTTTTGGCTTTTGCCGAATAGTATACGGATCGATTTAATATGCTAGCCAAGAGGATTTTTCTTTGTAATCCTCAATGGGTCCTACCGTCACATGTCCATTAAACGAACCGAGCCAAAATGAAATTTCATGTTCAATCATTAGAAGACTATCTAGAACTAAATCTTGACGGAATCCTTTTTCGGCGAGATTCAATACATATTGTCCACAAATAATACGACTGATGATTCTACCCAAGTCAACTAGTTTTCTTTGAGGGAGATTAGTGCCCGGTTCAAAGTCAATCAGTGATTTATATCTAGATGTAACCTTGGTCGTACAATGAAGATCGCATAGGTAATCCGAAAGTTTGGCTATCTTTTTTCTTCCCATCTGCTTTAAAACCATTTCCGCTATTTGAGTATAGAGCATTTCATTTGATCCTTCAAAAATTAGAAACGGACGAGAATCTACAACCCCTCTGGCGGCAAAACTTTCTGCTCTGTATCCATTTGCTCCTTTTAATTGTGCTAAGCGTTGAGCAGATTCTTGCATCAAATCCGTTACAAAAGCTTTTATAGCATTTGCTTCTAATCCATGCCCGGCCATGTTGTTTTCTATACTACTAAACTCTGAACTTCTAGAACACATGCCAGAACAAATTGTAAAAGCACTTTGAATTCTTGCAATTTGATATTTTACTTGATCCAATTGTATTAAGGCTTTTCCGCCAACATATCTTTTTTGAGTATGATCTATAGCATCGTCTAACATACGTTCAATAAATCCCATGGCCATCCCAGGAAATTGTAAACGACTTCTATGAAGCAAATCCATCATTAGTTTTAATCCCGTCGATTCAGGAATTAATTTATAAGATTCTGGGACTTTGATGTCAACATGATTTTTTCCATAAGGAATGCCATAAAGACCAATGTTGTTGTAGAGTTCTGTGACTTCAATATGCTGGGCAGGGTCGTGTGCATCACAAATGAAAAAATCAACATCTCGGTTTAGATCGCCCTTCTCAGATTTATTTCTACAAGTCATTAACCAATAATCTGCAATCCCTGTCAATCCTTGCCAATGTTTCGTGCCTTTAATATGATAATGTTCACCAATACGCTGGTTATACGTTTGCATATTTAAGGCATCGCTGCCAAAGTCGGGTTCAGTAATCATCAAGCCACCCATATTTTGCTGATGGAGAAATCGATCGAATATTCCTTGTTTAACAGATTCTTGACCATATTTTGCTAAAGGTTCCAGAAAAAGCGCGATGTTAATTCCAAAAGTGAGGGAAAGCGGTAGTGATTCGTAAGAGGAAGCCGCAAGTAAACCAAGACATTCTTTTACAATGGCTCCACGACCTCCATATTGCTCTGGAATAGAAACTGAAAGTGGCTTGTTTTTCATTATTTCTCGCCAAACCATGGAGGGAAAACCTCTTCTTTGAGAAAACTTTTCAAGTTGGTCACGTTGATAAAAAACAGATTTTAGTGTTGATTTATATTGATTCAAAAAATCGATATAATTCAGGTTACTTGTTGCGGGTGTATCCATAGATGTAGGTGAGTATTAGGTCTCAATGCTACAATATACCATAATGGATTGGATATGAAGCAAAGTTGAAGTCCTTAGAATTAAAAGGGATTAATTAAATAGTGAAGAATGTATATTCTTTTACTTCACTTTTCAATCACATTGGAAATTATAAGACTGCATTTTATATTAAATTTTGCTATTGCGAATGGTCTAGCACTATTTTACCTATTTGATGTCCTAGAGAGAGTTCATTAATAGCTTCGATAGCTTTATCGAATGGAAAGAATGAATTTATAATCGGTTTGATCTGATGAATTTCCATAAAATTGATCATTTCTTCAAACTCTTTAGGACTTCCCATTGCGGTCCCAATAAATTGTATATGACGTAAAAAGAATTTACTGATGTTAATAGTTGTTTTTCTTGACCCCGTAGATCCATATGTGATAATACGTCCGCCATAGTTCATAAATTTGAAATAGTCATCTAAAATAGGAGAGGGAGAGCTATCTAATACAATGTCTATTCCGCCAGAAATTTCTTTCACTTGTTCGTGCCAATGCTCATCTCGGTAATTAACACCATTGATGGCACCATTTTTTTTGGCAAAATTGATTTTTTCTTCACTAGAGCTGGTTACATATACTTTTGCATTTTTCGCTTTCGCGAATGATAAACCCGCTTGGGCCACACCTCCTCCAATCCCAGTGATGAGAACTTTGGATTTTTCATTTATAGCTCCTAGATGAGTCAAAGCTCTCCAAGCGGTCAAACTAGCAACAGGTATAGCGGCTGCTTCTAACCAAGATAGGTATGCAGGTTTTAGGACTAAATTTGTAGCTGGAATAGAAATATACTCTGCTATTGTTCCTGGATCAGGCATTCCTAAGACTCGAAATTCTCGTGATGGTGCTTTCTGATCATCTCCCCAGGCATAAGCAGGGTAGAGGATGACCTCTGCGTTTAACCATTTTTCATCTACATTGGATCCAATTTTTTCAACAATACCCGTGCCATCGGCTCCTAGGATACAAGGGAGTTTCATTCCTGGGTATAGGCCTTTGCTTATCCATATCTCCCGATGATTAAGGGAGGAAGCCTTTAACTTGACCAGTACATTGTCATGTGTCAATTGGGGTGTTGTTTGACTCGAAATTGACATGACGTTGTTTTCGTCTAAAACTAAGGCTTTCATGTTGTTATATTTTTGGTAAAAATAAACTTAATCTAGGATTCAAGTCTTAAAAAATCATAGGGAAGAGAAACAAAAAACTCCTGGATTCTACTTGGTCAAGTACAAAAAAAAGGAGCTACACAAATGTAACTCCTTTATGTCGGGGCGGCAGGATTCGAACCTGCGGCCCCCTGCTCCCAAAGCAGGTGCGCTAACCGGACTGCGCTACGCCCCGAAGGTAATCTTATAATGCGGAGAGAGGGGGATTCGAACCCCCGGTACCCCTTTCGAGGTACGACGATTTAGCAAACCGTTGGTTTCAGCCACTCACCCACCTCTCCAATAGGCTTTCTTTCAAGCGACTGCAAAGATATATCTCTGCATCAATAATACAAACGTAAAAAGAAAAATATTAATATATTTATCAATTCACAGATTGAAGATGTGAGGATAGACAGACTCGAACTGTCGACCTCTGCCCTGTCAAGGCAGCGCTCTAAACCAACTGAGCTATACCCTCGTATTTTAATTTG
>JAHDCZ010000149.1:4673-5966 GCA_020629615.1 Saprospiraceae bacterium | reverse complement strand
GGTCGGAATAGATTTTCTAATGAATAAACCGGGTTAAATTACCTGTTTTGCTAGAGTTTCAAATCTTTGCTTAACATACGATGGAAGTGATGAACGCCTTTCTCCCTTCTTGGAGAGAAACGACCATTCTGATAAAAGCGAGACTGCAATCCTCTTTGCACCGCTTCCACCACAAATTCATCCTCTCTTTCTGTTTTTTCGGCGAAAGCCAAAACGTCCATGGATTCAAACATCTCTTCATCATAAATGTAGTATAGAAAACTCACTTTACATCGATTGGGGCTCATTGGTTTTACGATGTTGATTTGAACGCCATAAGGATAAAAGTTCATCATGATATTCGGATAAATCCAGAAATAATAAGCCGTTACTTTTTTGCCGTATTCCGGATGACCTTGCGGTAAATCAAAGTGTTCAGCTCCTTCGTCAGAGAAACCGATTTGGACATTACAGTGCTCATATAACTCAGTCCTGTATTGACCGTAATCGATCATTTTTCCCAATGTTTCATGGACAAAGGGGATATGAAATCCCTCTAGGTAATTGTCGCAATACAGCGCCCAATTGGCCTTGATATGATACTCAGTATTGTATTCTGGTGCCGCTCTAAATTGCTCAATCGGAAGGAAGCCAATTTTTTCTTCCAAGGCATGTTCAATACCATCCCAATCAATCGCTGGATCAAGGGAGGTAAACAAAAACTGTCTCCATTGTTTTAAAGGAACTTGATGAAGATCGTCACAAGGTCTGGGGAAGTCTTCGGCTTCTTTAAATTCAGGCATGGAATGGAAACTGCCATCCAAATTGAAATTACGACCATGATATTTACAGACGATTTTTCGACCGCTTTGTACTTCATCCGCTAGGAGCATCCCTCTGTGGGTACATACATTACTCAAACAGCGTAAGTGCTCTTCTTTATCTGCAACGAGTAGCAAGGGTTCATCCAGGTATCGATCCAGCAGTTGAAAAGGGTATTGAAGTTGCGGACGGATATTGATCGATTTCATATCTCCGATGAATTGCCATGACTTGGCAAATATTTTTTCTTTGGATTGTTCAAACCAGTCGATGTCGGTATAGAATTCCTTGTCAATGGTTTCCGCCCGATTTATATTATCTTCAATTCGCTTCATAGCATGTCTTCAATTGATTCCCAAGATAAACAAGCTTTTATTATATCTTTCTTTTGTAATTTAAAAATTCATTAAGAACAACTTGTATGTGGAAAACTGTGATACTTCTTTTAATCACTATTGTGATTATTCCTACGGTCGCCTTTTATTTTGATGA
>JAHDCZ010000149.1:0-4573 GCA_020629615.1 Saprospiraceae bacterium | reverse complement strand
CAAGCCAAATGGAAATGGATGTGTATGAATCTGTTTTTCATTTCGTTGTACCAGATGGGATTGATCTTGTTGTTTACACTTCCGATTGTCAAAAGCATCGGTGGGGGTGAATTGATTTGGGCCGACTACCTGTTAGCAGGATTCATGTTATTGTTCATTTTTATTGAATGGAAGGCAGATCAAGAGCAATGGATTTTTCAGAATAAGAAATATGATTTAATTCGTTCGGGTCAAGCCCTAATGGAACCGTATAAAAAAGGATTCATTGATTCGGGATTGTGGGGAATCGTACGACACCCCAATTATGCTTCCGAACAAGCCATTTGGTTGGTGTTTTATTTTTTTAGTGTGGTGGCCACAGGACATTGGGTGAATTGGTCATTGACGGGTGTTGTTTTATTGATATTACTGTTTAAAGGAAGTGCGGATTTTAGCGAGGAAATTTCTTCGAATAAATATCCGAGGTATAAGGAATATATCAATAAAGTAGGTGGATTCATTCCGAAGTTATAAATTGTTCAATGGAATTCAGGCATAACACATATTAAATAAATTTTTAATATGAAAACCCCGCGCATTCGATCATTCAAAAACCATATACTTAAATGAACATCGATTTACAAGAAATATTCTCTGACTATTTGGATCTGGTAGGCGCGTTTGTTCCTAATTTAATTATTGGAATATTCGTACTCATATTTTCGGTAATATCCGGAAAAGTCATCTATAAAATCATCGCGAAATACAGTCAAAAGCGATGGGAGCATAATATCCTTTCCAATTTCCTAGCGCAAGTCATTAAATGGACCTTTTACCTTTTGGGAATGATAACTGCAATGAATGTCATGGGTTTTAGTTCGATCACCAACACTTTATTTGCAGGAGCTGGAGTCAGTGCGATTGTTTTTGGTTTTGCCTTCAAAGATATCGGGGAAAACTTTTTAGCTGGGATTATCTTAGCCTTGAAAAGGCCTTTTGAAATAGGCGATATTATTGAAATACAAGGAGACAAAGGCACGGTGAAAGATCTCGATTTACGATCCACTCATTTGAGAAATGCCGCAGGGAAGGACATCTATATTCCCAATTCATCCATCATTAAAAATACATTGATTAACTATACCAAAGATGGTTACCTTCGAGTTGATTTCATGATCGGAATAGCACCGGAATGTGATATCGAGCGGACGAGATCACTCATCCTTGAATATTTAGAAAGCAATGTTGCCGTCTTGAAATCGCCGGCTTCTAATGTTGCCGTCAATAAGCTCGGAGAATTTACTACAGATCTACAAGTATTATTTTGGATTGATATATTATCCAATAAAGAATTACCGGAAGATTTTCTAGGGCATAGTATAAAGAGCAAGGTAATAACTGATGTAAAAAGAATATTAGACCAGAATAATATAGCAATGCCATCTCAAGTATTAGAGCATAAAATGTACGGAGATCATAAAATAGGAATTCAACAAAGCTAGATTTATTATTTTTGTATTGACTAGCAATACATATTAATATTTTATTTAATATGTAATTCATTTAATTATGAACAAATACATAGCTGAATTAATAGGAACTTTTGCTTTGGTGTTTTGCGGCACTGGAGCGATTATCATCAACGATGTAAGTGATGGGGCAGTGACGCATGTGGGCGTAGCGATCACGTTTGGTTTAATCGTTATGGCTATGATCTATGCAATTGGTAATGTATCTGGTGCACACATCAATCCTGCAGTTACGCTAGGATTTCGCATCTCAGGGAAAATGGATAGCAAGGATTTTATTCCCTACATCATTGCTCAATTCATCGGCGCATTTCTTGCGAGTGGAATACTATGGTTTTTGTTTCCTACATCCAATACCATGGGTGAAACTTTACCGGCAGGTTCTATTCAACAGACCTTTATTTTGGAAACCATATTGACTTACTTTTTGATGTTTGTTATTATCAATGTAGCTACCGGTTCCAAAGAGACAGGGATGTTTGCTGGACTCGCTATTGGTGGGGTAGTTTTGTTAGAGGCTATGTTTGCCGGTCCCATTACTGGAGCTTCCATGAATCCTGCTCGGTCGATTGCTCCCGCAGTGTTTGCCGGGAATTTGGAACATCTTTGGGCGTATATTGTAGCACCAATTCTAGGGAGTATTTTAGCAATTATTAGTTGGAAGGCTGTCCATAAATAATAGTCCATTATTTAAATTAGAACCAAAAAGTATCATAGATTCGGAATTTTGTATAAGTCCGTCTCAAAGCTTTGCATTTATCTTTGCCTTATCATTTTGATTAATAAAAAGTAGTATGAGTAAGAACAAATTTGGCAAGCAAGGATGGACTCCTGAAAGAATAAAAGATTTGAGCGGTAAAACTTATGTCATCACCGGTACCACCAGTGGAACGGGTTTTGAAGCCGCACGGATTCTTCTATCCAAAGGGGCAAAAGTGGTAATGCTGAATCGTAATCCACAAAAATCTGAACAAGCCATCAAGACCTTAAAAGATACCCTTGGCAATCATATTAAGGTCTCAAACATAAAAATGGATTTGGCTGTTCAGGCTTCGGTTAGAAAAGCGGCTGCCGAAGTCCTCGAAAAGGTATCGCAAATTGATGCGCTACTTTGCAATGCAGCCATCGCACAAGTGCCGACTCGTAAACTCACTGTCGATCATTTTGAAAGTCAATTGGGTGTGAATCACTATGGTCATTTTACCTTACAAGGATTACTCTTCCCATTGATCGAAAAATCGAAGGGACGCATTGTCACCGTCGGAAGTCTGGGCTACAATATGGGGCTGAAAACTATTAAGTTTGATGATATGAATTGGGATCATGACTACACGGCCAATGACGCCTATAGTCAAAGTAAACTGGCTCAAATCATGTCGGTGTATGAATTGCAAGATCGATTGAACAAAGCAGGCAACAATAATGTAAAGGCTTATGCTTGTCACCCTGGTTCATCACGAACATCCCTCATTTCCACCAGTGGAAGTTTTATGATGAAAATGATTTTTGGTTTAATGAAATTATCACCTTTAACACAACCCGCAGAAAATGGTGCTTATCCTCAATTGATGTGCGCCACAGAAAAAGACTTAGATCAAAGTGCGTTCTATGGCCCCACAGGCAGAAGTAACTGGGTGGGTCCAGTAGGAGCTCATCCTATTGAACCGCACGCCAAAGACAAAGCCGTCTCAAAACGATTATGGGAAGTATCCGAAAAAGCCACGGGTTTCAAATGGAATTTTTAAATTAGATTATGGGGCTTCGGGAAATTGAGAGATTGGGATTTCGTGACGTCTAGATGCTCGAATACCCAAAATCGAAAAATCTCCAAATCTCCAAATCTCGACTACTCAAAATCAAAAAATCTAAACATCATGGACATTCTAAAAACATCAACCGATTGGGCGAAAGCCGAACTTTTTTCAACGCCTTTTTTTATGCTTTTCGGGGCTTTGTTTGTCGTCGCGAGTATAGGTTTTTGGCAATTGGGAAAAACGGATTTGGCTCGAGCCTACATCATCCCAACTTTGGTGGCAGGTACCTTATTGATCATTATTGGACTGGGTTTGTTCTTTACCAATAAATCCAGAATACCACAATTTGAAAAGGCTTATCAGAGTGATCCTTTGACTTTCGTCGAATCCGAACTGGTCCGTGCAGAAAGTACCTTAAAAGAATACAGCAACATCGTGTTTAAGGCGATTCCAATCATTTTAATGATCTGTGCTTTACTCATCATGTTCTTGGATAAACCGGTATGGCGGGCAAGTTTGATTACGACCATGGCGATGTTGATGGTCATCTTATTGATTGATGGGACGGCATCGGCAAGGGTAGATGATTACAATAAGGAGCTGATGAAGTTTGAACAAACATTAAAGAAATAATAGGGGAGGGAGACCATGAGGCATTTCAAAACATTATCCGCTTATTTCGATTACATTCAACTGCCACGTCCAGAACATCCGATGTTGAGTGTATTATCAGCCGTCGGAAATCATGTGCTACCATGTCCACGTGAGAGTTCGCCTCCCATTACCACGGACTGCTATTCCATCAGTCTGAAAAAGATCGTCAATGGAAACTTAAACTATGGGCGAACCAAATATGATTTCACCAATGGCGCTTTGATTTTCATTGCTCCGAGACAAGTCTTGCAATGGGATAGTAGTGTGGTCTTTGAACAAAAAGGCTTTTCCATCAACTTTCATGAGGACTTTATCAAAGGAACCGAATTGGCTCATCAGATTAAGAAATATAGTTTCTTTTCATACACGGCCAATGAAGCCCTGCACCTGTCTCCCAAAGAGGAACAATTGGTCGAATCCATCGTCCATAATATTCACATCGAATATCAAAACAATCAGGACGAATTCAGCAAGGACATCATCATCTCTCAACTAGGTACCCTATTAAAATATGCCAACCGCTTTTACGAAAGACAGTTTCTGAACAGAAAGGAATTGTCCCATGATTTGCTCGAGCAATTCAATCAACAACTTACGGCCTATTTTGAGTCCGGTCAATTGGAGCAACAGGGAATTCCGAGCATCGAACAGATCGCC
>JAHDCZ010000148.1 GCA_020629615.1 Saprospiraceae bacterium | reverse complement strand
TACACCGAGAAGGTAAATTTTATACCCAAGAATACTCCGAAGGTAAACCTCAAACGGAGGTGATAGAACAAGGAGCGTCAGACATTCACGGAACATTCGTGACGTTTCAACCTGATGGACAAATATTCGATACGCTGATTTATCGATTTGATACGTTAGCTGCGAGACTGAGAGAATTAGCATATCTAAATTCGGGCTTGACCCTAACATTAGAAGACGAAAGAGAAAAAGAAGAAGACGGCTCTTTTAAAAATGAAACCTTTTATTCAGAAGGTGGTCTGAAGGAGTTTGTAAAATTCTTAGACGAAAGTCGTACACCCATCATTGAAGTTCCGATTCATGTAACGGGTAAAGAAGATAATGTGGAAGTGGAAGTGGCACTTCAGTACAACACGGGATATTCAGAAAATATTTACTCTTTTGTAAATAACATTAATACCAGAGAAGGAGGAACGCACGTAGGTGGATTCAAGAGAGCCGTGAACAGAGAGTTTACTAAATACGCCAATGACAATGGTTTATTCTCAAAATTAAAATTCTCTATCTCTGGAGAAGATTTTAGAGAAGGATTGACTGCGATTGTTTCCGTTAAAGTCCCAGAACCACAATTTAAGGGACAGACCAAAGGTGAATTGGGTAACTCCGAAGTAACAGGAATTGTATCCAGAGCCGTTGGTGACGCCTTGAAATTCTATTTAGAAGAAAATCCTAAGCTAGCGAAAAGAATCATTGATAAAGTGATTTTAGCAGCTACAGCCAGACATGCGGCAAGAAAAGCCCGTGATATGGTACAAAGAAAAAATGTACTTGCAGGAGGTGGATTGCCTGGAAAATTGTCAGATTGTAGTTCGAAAGATCCTGTCGAATCAGAGATATTCCTTGTAGAGGGAGATTCTGCAGGTGGAACTGCCAAGCAAGGTAGAGATCGTAAATTTCAAGCGATATTGCCTTTGAGAGGTAAGATTCTGAATGTAGAAAAAGCGATGGAACATAAGATCTACGAAAACGAGGAAATCAAAAATATGTTCACCGCACTAGGAGTCAGTATAGAAGAAAAAGATGGTGAAAGAGTTTTGAATATCGAAAAATTAAGATACCACAAAACTGTCATTATGTGTGATGCCGATGTGGATGGTAGTCACATTTCTACTTTGATATTGACTTTCTTTTTTAGATATATGCGTCCATTAATTGAGCAGGGTTATATCTATATCGCGCAGCCACCTTTATACCAAGTAAGAAAAGGCAAGAAGTCTGTCTATTGCTGGAATGACGAGGAGCGATTGGCAGCGATTGAACAATACTCTGGAGGTAAAGAAGACAATTCTATCAAGACGCAACGTTATAAGGGTCTTGGAGAGATGAATGCCGAGCAATTATGGGAAACCACCATGAATCCAGATGAGCGAAAATTAAGGCAAGTCACGATTGATGATTTTGTAGAGGCTGATCGTGTCTTTTCAATGTTAATGGGTGATGAAGTACCTCCTCGGAGAGCCTTCATAGAAGCCAATGCCAAGTACGCGAATATTGACATTTAAAGAGCAAAATGTCATGCTTAGCTAGATAAAAAGAAACTTTTGTAACAAACTGTTGTCTAAGTTGTTAGACTTTAAATAGAATAATTAATAAATAATAATATGGATACTTTGGAAAAGAAAGCCACATACAAGGTAAAAGACATAAGCCTTGCAGCCTGGGGGCGTAAAGAAATTAAATTGGCCGAGGCAGAAATGCCTGGTTTGATGTCTCTTCGTGAGGAATTTGGAGCTTCTAAGCCATTAGCTGGCGCTAGGATTGCAGGATGTCTTCACATGACCATTCAGACGGCAGTACTCATCGAAACTTTAGTTGAATTGGGTGCTGAAGTGAGCTGGTCCTCTTGTAATATTTTCTCTACTCAGGATCAAGCAGCAGCAGCCATCGCCGAAGCTGGTATTCCTGTTTTTGCCTGGAAAGGTATGAATGAGGAAGAATTTGATTGGTGTATTGATCAAACATTACATGCGTTTGAAGGTAACAAGCCTTTGAATATGATTTTGGACGATGGTGGTGATTTGACAAACTTAGTTTTGGATAAGTATCCAGAATTGGTACCAGGTATTAAAGGTATTTCAGAAGAAACTACCACTGGTGTTCATCGACTTTATGAAAGAGTAACAAAAGGTACGCTTCCAATTCCTGCGATCAATATCAACGACTCTGTTACCAAATCTAAATTTGATAACAAATATGGATGTAAAGAATCTTGTGTTGATGCGATAAGAAGAGCAACTGATGTTATGATTGCTGGAAAAGTGGCGGTTGTTGCTGGGTATGGAGACGTAGGTAAAGGATCTGCAGCTTCTTTAGCAGGTGCAGGTGCAAGAGTAATCATCGCAGAAATTGATCCTATCTGTGCTTTGCAAGCGGCAATGGATGGATTTGAAGTGAAGAAAATGATCGATGCCGTAGCAGAAGCAAACATTATTGTAACAGCAACAGGTAACAAAGACATCATCACCGAAAGACACTTCAACGCTATGAAAGATCAAGCGATCGTTTGTAACATTGGACACTTTGACAATGAAATCGACATGGCATGGTTAAACAATACACATGGTGCTAGTAAGGATGAAATTAAACCTCAAGTAGATAAATATACTTTCGGGGGTAAAGATATCATCGTATTAGCGGAAGGCCGATTGGTTAATCTTGGATGTGCTACAGGTCATCCATCTTTTGTAATGTCAAACTCTTTCACTAACCAAACATTGGCTCAATTAGAGTTATGGGAAAACAGTGACAAGTACAATAATGAAGTGTATATGTTGCCTAAGCATTTGGATGAAAAAGTTGCTAGGCTTCATTTAGCTAAAATTGGTGTTGAACTGGATGAGTTATCTGATGATCAAGCACAATATATTGGTGTAAAACCAGAGGGCCCATACAAGCCAGAATATTACCGATATTAATACAAACGGTTCTAGATATAAAGTAAGAGCTGCTTCAAGAAACTGAAGCAGCTCTTTTTATTTATACCTGACTATGCCGCTTTCGATTCTACTAGCTTTTTTGTCCAGTTGGGGTTAAATTCTTTTCCGCCCTTATTGGTCCGAGCTTCCATGTTAATCATTGCCATTCTTCCACCAAAAAATGTGCGAGGCTTCATGCCTGAAATCCAAGGGTTACGAGATCTTCTAGAGCTAATCATAGTAATTTTTTTAATTGTTATAAAATAGTTTTCAAAATTGATTTCTTGTGAATATTTACAATCAATCGGATACAATGAATACCTCGAAATGCCCCAAATAGTTACATTCTTTTCTCCATTCTAGATTAATGAGGTAGGAAACTCGATGAACGTTATTTTTTATCGACGAGCAGAATAGCGTATTTTAGTGGAACAAATTCATTACTAAATGAATTGAATATCAAAATGGATGGGATGACTTGGATTTGTATTTTATTTTTTTCTTTTAGTTCGCTTCTAAATTCAGGATTGGAATCTGAACATGATATTCACATTAGTAAGTGCAACGTACATTACAAAACGAAAACTCAATCTTTGCAGATCATCGTTCATTTGTTTTTGGATGATTTGGAACTTGCATTGACGGATAAGGGTGGGACGGATTTAGCGATTTGTACCGAAAATGAAGATCCCAATGCAGAAGAATATATCGATGCCTATTTAAATGAACATCTTTTGATGGAATTGAACGATGAAGCCTTGAATTATACGTTTATCGGAAAAGAAATTTCAGAAGATATTATGGGAGTTTATTGTTATCTGGAAGTTGAAAATTTAAGCAAGTTTAAAGGAGAGCTTCGTTTTTACTACAATGCCCTAATGGAAGTTTACGATGATCAACAAAACATCATTAGCCTTAAAGCCGATGGAAAAGGCTTAGACTTTTTTTTATTGGATATTAAATCATACAGTAAAATCATAAGTTTATAAGAATTATGAAACTTCTCTTTATCCTTCCAATTAAACTTTATCAAAAAGTTATATCTCCGATTCTAGGCCCTACCTGCCGTTACACACCAACTTGTTCTCACTATATGATTGAAGCCATTAATGAATGGGGTGTGATAAAAGGACTTTATTTGGGCTTACGCCGAATAGGTAGGTGTCATCCATGGGGAGGAATGGGGCCGGATCCGGTACCGAAGAAAAAAACTAATAATTCTAATGGATTCAATATCTAAGTTATGAAAATCCTATATTGGTGTTCGACTATAATTATTTCGTTTTTTTTATTACTTAGTTCTTACAGCTATATTTTTTCCCAAAGTACCATTATCGGATTAAGAGAATTGGGATTCCCAGATTTTTTTAGAATACAATTAGCAGTATTGAAAATTATTGCGACAATTTTGATTTTGATTCCGGGAATTCATATTTATATAAAAGATTGGGCTTATTCAGGAATTGGTATTTTTTTATTGACAGCTTTTATAGCACACTTGGCTCATGAAGACTCTTATATGATTCTTGGATTATTATTGGGAGTATTCATTATTCTAGCGATCTCCCGTTATGCTCTTTTTTATTTAACAATAAATGGTTAATCGGGCATTTCTTTAAGGTGCGCAATTATGACATAATTCTGTTCAGAATTTATATTTCCTAATCATTCTAAGCCGTATTTTGCGAAAAATTTCAAATCATGTTACGTCGACCTAGAAGAAATAGAAAATCATCAGCAACACGAGGATTAATCAGAGAAACAAGATTGTCTGTTGAGAATTTAGTCCAACCTTTATTTTTAGTGGATGGATCAAATGTGAATGATCAAATAACTTCATTACCAGTAGCCAGTCGTTTGTCCTTGGATCACATGATGGAAGAAATCAATGCTTGTAAAAATTTAGGGATAAATAGTTTCATGATCTTTCCTGCGATTCCAGAAGAACTAAAGGATAAAACGGCGACCTATAGTTGGGCGGAAGATAATTTTTATCTAAAAGCGATTCAAACCATTAAGAGTCAAATTCCGGATGTATGTTTAATCAGTGATGTTGCTATGGATCCTTATAGTTCAGATGGACATGATGGTTATGTCGAACATGGAAAGATCTTAAATGATCCAACCTTAGCTATTCTTCAGAAAATGGCTGTGGCACAAGCACAAGCCGGATTTGATATCATCGGTCCATCCGATATGATGGATGGAAGGGTAGAGGCCATCCGAACGGCTCTAGATGAGAATGGATTTAATGAAACCAGCATCATGTCATACACTGCCAAATATGCCAGTGCTTTCTATGGTCCATTTCGTGATGCCCTAGACTCAGCTCCCAAAGCGGGTGATAAGAAAACCTACCAAATGGATCCTGCAAATAAAAATGAAGCTTTGATTGAGGCCGAATTAGATGTTCAAGAAGGCGCAGATTTTATCATGGTGAAACCCGCTTTAAACTATCTAGACATCATTCATTCACTAAAATCAGAATTTGAGACTCCTGTCGCGGCCTATCATGTTAGTGGAGAATGTGCCATGCTTTTGGCTGCAGCCGAAAAAGGATGGTTGGATTTAAATACGGCGATGCCAGAAACTTTATTGAGTATTAAGAGGGCAGGAGCGGATGTGATTATTACCTACTTTGCTAGGATGTGGGCAGAAATACAAGGATAATTAGTTTAGGCTCTATCGATTCTGTCCTTAAACTTTGAAGTATCTTCTAAGTCAAATACTCATAAAACCTCAAATATGAAAACAGTTCAAATTCTACTGATAGGTGCTTTGTTCACTACAATATTTTTGATTTACGGGTGTAATGAGGAGGAATCGCTCATAAGCAATATCAATCCGGTAGAATCAGCTGACGTACCCAATATCTTATTAATAATAGCTGATGATATGGGCAAAGATGCAACAGATGGTTTTTCTGAAGGGAATATTAAGCCAACGACTCCAACAATAAATTGTATTAAGGATACCGGAGTCAGTTTTGAAAATTGTTGGGTGTACCCAACTTGTA
>JAHDCZ010000147.1 GCA_020629615.1 Saprospiraceae bacterium | reverse complement strand
GTGGCATTCAAAACCCTAATGAATTGAGATTTGGAAATCCGGATTTGGATCCAAGCTTTAGAGATTTGATAGAATTAAAACTACTTTATAGTGGTGAGAAACTGACGATCTCGCCTTATCTTTCAGCCCATTACATCGATGGATTCTATGACACACAAGTACTCCAGGATAGCAGTGGATTAGTAACATATTTTCCAATAAATTTGGACCAAGAACGCATACTTGTCGCTGGATTCAACATGAGTTATGCTCCCTTTTCAAGTTGGCAAATCAATACAGAAGCAAGTTTTGCAGAATTCAAGCAAAAAGGATTTTATGAAGAAGTAGACTTTGGAAATTCTTTTCTTACCTACAATGGCGAACTAACTATTCGTGGAAAAATCATCAGTGATATCCGGATTCAAGCCACTTTTTTTTACTATGGAGGTCAACGTTATCTACAATCATATCGCGACCCATATTATGGCATTAATGGAGGCATAAGTCGTAAATTTTTTGATGATCGTTTACAGCTCTCATTAAATGTTAGAAACCTTTTTGAGCTGGCTTACCATCGGGGTGGCGCTACCCTTCCTAGCTTTACTAATTCATATGAACGTCAATGGCAAGGTCAACGAATTGGATTCACTGCTGCCTGGGATATTGGAGCGGACGTAAGAGCAAGAAGAGCAAGAGGGAGTATTCGATAATAAAGAAAATAATTTTTATATCAATTTAAGCGTGGGGGATTGCGTAATTGTCAGTCCCCCTCCACTTAAAAACTTCCACTATTTTACACTTCAATTATTAAGCTTCAATAATTGTATACATCTAATAAAATTGATCTAATTCCCGGTCCTACTTCTTTCCTCGGCATTACCTGTCTGATGTTTTTTCGCTGAAATATTTCTATTCCCAAAACTGTAGGATATATTCAACCCAATTGATCGTGCATCGTAATAATAACGAGCCGTTTGAAAGACCTCATTAACTGTTGCTTCAAGCCTTTCTGCAGAATCTTTAAACACATCATTAAAAGCTAGACTTATTTTAAGTTTTTTATCCAGCATTAAATATTGAATGCTTCCTGACATATTGGACGCCCTTCCTGTATTAAAAATATAATTGAGTCCTTTAAAAGCATACCAAAAAGAAATATTCGCAGATAATCCTTCTACTCCCAAAATTGAAAAATCATTACTAGTAGAAAAGCTTGAACTATATCCCCTTAAATCTTCGTGCTCCGTCGGTAGATTAAATGAAGAAACCGAATAATTGAGATCAAAGCTGTTACTACTTGACCACCAGGAATAATGATCAAAAACGAAAAACTCCGAAATTCCAAATCGTTTGGTATTTACATAGTTTTCAAATAGAAAAGTAATTACATTGTTAGCTGAATTAGGCAATGGAACTTGAGAAAATATATTTTGCTCATCACTATAGTAGAACTTGCTAGTCAAATTTTCATAAGTAGTTACCAATTCAAAATTATCGGTGAATGACGGCTGAAGAAAAGCGTTCCCCACTATGGTTTGAAAAGGGTTAATAAAAAATACATTAGGATTGAGTTGCCCAAATCCTGGTCTACTAATTCTTCTACCATAATTCAATCCAAACATCAACTTGTCAGAATGCGTATAATTCAAATACAGCGTTGGAAACCCTTTGATATAATCATTGGATTCATCCAAATTGAGATTTTCAGAATAAGATTTAGTTTGGGTTGCTTCAATCCGTAATCCGACTTGTGCATTTAATTTAGAACTAAAAGGCTTCGATAATGAAAGATAAGCTGCTTGAACATTTTCGGTATAACTAAAGTCATTATCTGCTAAGGGCATTTCATTCACATCTTCATCGACCAATCCACTATTGAATAATGAGATATCATTTTCGGAAGTAGAGCTTGTGATTTTCATTCCGTATTCCAAAGATGCCCAATCTAATGGATGATCAAAATCCACGGCACCTGAAACATTTTCAACATCTTGAAGATTTGCATTGTACCCAGCATAATATTGTTCCGAACTAGGATTTGATATTACTGATTCACCTCGATATTGACGAATATCTTCATTTTGATATTTGAAATAATCGAGATTAAAATGCACCTTCCGTCTCGAACTATCCATGGTTATGCTACTGTTTAAATTTACAGAATTGAATCTCGGTTTCCAATTCATTTGACTAAAAGAACTAAAAAGATATCGCTTGATTTCGTTTGTTTCATAATCGTATACTGGTGTATAAGGATTGTCTGTAATCAGATAATCGGTCGAATTTCTCATGTATTGACCACCAATCGACCAACGGTCTGTTAATTGATATGAAAGATCCAATCTCGCATTCATTCGACGAAAGTCGGAAAGTAACGGAGAAGAAGTATACCACAAGGCATCTGGGAAATAGGCATAATCATCCTGTTCTTGATAATATTTACCGTCCACTATAAAAAGAGATGAGGCTATACTCAACTTATTTTTATTGTAACTAAAATTAGCGCCTAAATTATTAGTATCATTCGTCCGTTTGCGATATCCTGCCCGAATACTTGCATTCCATGAATTCTTTCTTGCTTTTTTCAACACGATATTAATTAATCCAGAATTCCCTTGAGCCTCAAACTTAGAAGATGGATTCGAAATCACCTCTATACTCATCACATCATCCGAAGATATTGAGCGCAAATAATTGGCCAATTCATCTTGAGTAAGATCTATCAACTTATCATCTATCATGATACCTACCGCTGATTTTCCTATCATATTTATTTCATCATTCCGAACCGAAACACCAGGTGTAGAAGCCAGCACTTCTAAAACATTCCCTCGATTTGCCAACATAGAATTTTCTACATTCACCACTAGACGATCAATTTCTTGACGTATTAATTTTCGTCGCGCACTGATTGACACTCCATCCAAAGTATTCAAATCATCCATCATAATAAAGGCACCCAAATTGGTCGATTTTTCAATATTCAAAGTTGTATCAATACTTTTATAGCCAATATAAGTCACACTCAAATTGTAGGAACCTGGTTCAATTTGCACCATTTCAAACTTACCCAACTCATCAGTTACTGCTCCTTTTAAAAATGGTGAGCTTCCATTTGATCTCGCCAAAACAACATTTGCAAACTGAACAGGTTCGGCTTCTTCATTGTATACCGAGCCCGTCAAAATAATTCCGGACTTGCGTCGAAACTTATTTCTCTTTCTACTCAAAACTATGTTTCGATTGTTAAACACTAAATAACTTATATCTAAAGGAAGCAGTATTTCATTCAAAAGATCTTTTATCGTTTTGTTTTGTTTTGAAATACTCACGACTTGATTCACATCCACTTTTTGAATACTGTATGTGAATTGAATATCATAAGTTTTTTCTAGATCCAAAAGGAGGTCCTTTAACTGTTGATTCTTAGTCTCTGTATTTATCTCATAGTCCAAAATATTTTGAGCTATACAGGTGCTCGCATAGCCAACATTAAGAATAAATAAAATCAAGACTAGATGTAGTCCTCCTATTTTCATAAGATGTAAATAAAATTTGGTTGCATTGGTATATTTTTTCATACCTTGTTCATATTGTGGTTAGAGAATAATCTTGAATTCTTTACAGTTAATTTGCTGCAACAAATTGCTGTATATCAAGATGATGATTTAACTTATCCGTGGTCAGTGATTTTTCATTGACCATTTTATTTCCTACTTACATGCATTTCCGCTTATGTAAATAATTGCATTCCTTTCTTCGTATTGTAATTCTAAGGCAGTACAAATAATGTCCATTTTTGTAAACAAAGGACTATCATCAAGCACTGTAGAAATCGAACAACTACTGAGTTTTTTCTTATCAAATTCCAAATCAATTCCGTAGGCATTCTCCAAGGCTTGAAATATTTCAGAAACTGGTTCATTATCAAATTGTACTTTATCTGAGTTATTTAATTTTAAGAGTTTTGGTTTGCTAACAATTGATTTGATCATATTTTTTTGACTGTCGTCGAATGAAACTTTTTCATTTGGTGTTAGATTCACTTTAAAGTCGGGTTTTGGAATTTCTATTGAACCTTTTTTGAAAATTGTTTGAGATTTTCCGGTTCCTTTTTTATCAAGATTCGCCAGAACCTCTACAGATCCGGTCTCAACTTCCACTTCAACGGTCTTTTGATGCTTGGACGCTTTAACCCAAAATGATGTACCTAGTACTTTAGTGATTGTTTTATTCGCATATACAAGGAAAGCTTTAGAAGTATCGCGAGCCACATCAAAGAAAGCATCTCCTTCTAGAACAATTTCTCTTCTTTCTACGTCATACAAACTACTAAACTGAATTGAACTGTTTGGTGAAAGATGCACCATTGATCCATCTTCCAATTCATATTTTTCCATAATTTCGGAATGATTCGCGTATTTCGTCCATTCTATGGCTTCAGGATCTGTAGACCAGAAATTAAAGAGAAAATAGAAAAGTATAAAACTTGCTGCGACTGCAAAAAATCGTTTAAATAAAACATAGGGTTGATCTTTAGCTTTTTGGACAGCTTTATCTTTCAGAATTTGATCATTAATCGAATTCCAAATTTCCAATTTCATCCCAGAAGGGGCATCCATCATTTGCCCTTGACGAATTTGACTAACCAAACGTTTTGCTTCTAAAACCTCTTCTTTTTTATGAGGATGCTCTTTGAGCCATTGCTCCCAAAACCGCATTGCATCTTCATTTTCATGGATACACCAATCAATAAAGAATTCATCAGTCACAAAATCTTGCGGATCGTAATGCTTATATTTTAATGAATTCATTCATACGCTTTCTCCTAAGAGTAGGCAGAAGAAGTTTTATACCCATCAAAAACCAAAAAAATTAAAAATTTGTAAAAAACTTATTGTCCTTCTTCAGAAATCAAAGCTCCCATTCTTTTTACAGCGCGTTGTAATAGATTAGAAACTGACTGATAGCCGATACCCATGATCTCAGATATTTCTTGGTTTCTAATATTTTGATAATATCGTAGGTGGAGAATTTCTTTTTCTCTCGGAGGTAATTGTTCGATAGCCTTTAACAATCGATGCTTCTGTTTCTCATCTTCATGATTTGCATTGACGTCATCAACTTCTTTCCAATGCCTTTCGATATCTGTATCCATGAACAATCGTTCTTTCTTCATCGAACGAAGCAAATTATTTCTTAGAGACCTAATGAGATAAGCCTTGGTATTTTGTGGAGGTAAAAACCTAGATCGATTTTCCCAGAGGTAAAGGAAAAGTTGTTGAATAGAATCTTGGATTAAAGGATGATCAGCACATAATTTTTGACCGTATAAGATAAGATCATCGACATATTTTTCGTAAAGAAATTTAAAAGCGACTACGTCACCTTGCCTAATTTTATTCCATAGTAATGTATCGTTCGACAAATTCAATATCCTACAATAAATATGTCATCAAGAAGAAATACAAATTTAAAGGATTCTGTTTTATTTTATATGGATCAATCAAAATAGTGGAAAATATTAAAAAGGGGAATGTCATAATCGACACTCCCCCTTTTTTATTTATATCCTTTGAAATATTTAATTCTCTACTTCCATCAACTCTTTGACATCTGACTTAACCGATGCTTTGGCCGCTTTCTTTGAACATACTTTGCACAACTCCGATATCCCTTTGTCTTCCCAAGATTGTTTAATACTTCCGTTACTTAATTTCTTGCCTTTGATATATTGACAATCATCATAAGCATGGTACTTATTTCCAGCCTTGGACCAATAAACATTATCAGTATCAATGTTTAGACTTTTGGCAGCTGCTGTTTGCTCATTGATTTCTTTAGTATATTTTTCTACCGACGGAGGATTAAAGTCAGCTCCAGTTATTCCAGCGGCTACCATGGCTATAGCTGCTATACTTCCAGCAATCCCTTTGGTCTTCCCACTGATATTTTTATTGGTTAAGATAAGGATGACCAAAGGCAAAAAAGCAAGCACTCCCATAATGGCACCCAACTGATTTTGAATAAAAAATCGTG
>JAHDCZ010000025.1:18113-34373 GCA_020629615.1 Saprospiraceae bacterium | reverse complement strand
TAGACCTTTTAATAGCCACTCACTGTGAGGATGAAGAGACTATACGAACAAATAAAAAGATCTTTGCTGAAAAGTATGGTGATAATTTAACTCCTTTAATGCATCCACAAATTCGATCAACAGAGGGTTGTTATAAATCTTCATCTATGGCTTTAGAATTGGCTAGGGAGTATGGAACAAGACTGCATATATTGCATATTTCAACTGCCAAAGAATTAGAACTTTTTAGGAATGATATTCCACTGAGTCAAAAGAGAATTACAGCAGAAGTTTGTGTGCATCATTTGTTTTTTGAAGATAGTCAATATGAGTATCTGGGAAATAAAATAGTTTGTAATCCAGCCATCAAAACAAGTCATGACAGAGAACAACTATGGAAAGCTTTGTTAGACAACCGCTTAGATATCATTGCGACAGATCACGCACCCCATACGATTGAAGAGAAAAATAAACCTTATCCAGCAGCACCTTCTGGTTTGCCATTAGTTCAACACGCGTTGGATGTGATGATGACCTTTGAGCAAGATAAAAAAATCACTATTGAAAAAATCGTAGAGAAAATGTGTCATGCTCCCGCGGAGTGCTTCCAAGTTCGTGATCGTGGTTTTTTGGATGAGGGAATGCATGCGGATGTAGTTATCTATGATCCGAATGTGGAATGGGCTGTTCAAACTGATAATATTTATTACAAGTGTGGATGGTCGCCTTTGGAAAAATATGACCTTAAAGGTAGGGTAGAATCAACTATTGTAAATGGTTATCTGGCATATGATCATTACAATTTTAAAGAAAAAGGACACGGGGCTCGTCTCAAATTTGACAGAGATTAGTTTTTTATATACTAATTTGGGCAACTGCTATTCCTGCCGCCATAGCAACATTCATTGAACTATTGTTGCCGTACATTGGAATATGAATGCAATAATCACATGTTTGTAATAAAATGGGGTTGATGCCAAAGCGTTCATTTCCCAAAACGAGATGTATTGATTCTTCATTTGATTCATACGAACTAATTGATCGAGAATGCTGTGTCCACTCAAGGCCAATTAAAGTGTTGTGGTCATGATTTAAACCCAGATATTGATTGATATTCATTTGAGAAAAATCTGTTTTATCGCTAGTGCTACGACTCCACTTTGCTATTTTCTTCCAGGGATATGATCTATCTGATAGGATATAAATATGCTCCAATTTGAATGCATCTCCTAGTCTAAAGATATGAGCAACATTCATTTCGCTTTCAAAATTATCGATGACCAAAGAAAGTTTGTTTTTCCTTTTTAGCTCTGGTTTTATCCTTTGATAAGTATGATGATCAATTGGAACTTTCTTTTTTTTATCCATGATTGTTATGGAAGTAGGCTTGAAGTGAAGAGTATTCGTTGAGAACGATTCTTCCTTTTTCATTTCTTTTTAGAGTGCAAATATCATGATCCTTATCATGCTCTAGAAATAAGACGAAGTCATCTTTGAGAGCTTCAGTAAATAATTTTTCTTTTTCTGCCAAAGTATTTAATGGACGAATGTCATATCCCATAACATATGGCATTCCGATGTGAGCTGTTGAAGGAAGAAGATCAGCACAATATAATAGTTGTCTCCCGTCATCCAGAGTAATTTGTGGTAACATCATTGCCTCTGTATGACCATTAACTATACGCACTTTAATATTGTCTGAAAAATCAACTTGATCCATTGCCTTGATGAAATGCAATTGTTCCTGTTCTAAAATAGGTACAAAATTCTCTTTTAGGAAGGAGGCTTTTTCACGGTAATTTGGGGTCATAGCCCAATCCCAATGCTTTTTATTTGTCCAGTATTTTGCATTTGGAAATTGTAGTACAGGCTGTTTGTTTTCATCATAAAAAACTGCTCCGCCAACATGATCAAAATGAAGGTGAGTGAGAAATACATCGGTAATTTCATCAGGAGCAATACCGTAATTGTTTAAAGATGAACGAAGTGATTGTTCTCCATGAGGATGGAAATGAGATCTAAATTTAGCATCTTGTTTGGTTCCCATTCCCGTATCGATCAAGATTTTGCGATCGCCATCTTCCACATATAAGCAACGCATCGCCCAGGTACAAAGATTATGTTCATCGGGTGGATTTAATTTTTGCCATAATGTCTTTGGCACAACACCAAACATAGCTCCACCATCTAATTTGAACAATCCCGCATGAATAGGAATTAATTTCATCAGAATCCAATTTTGGAATTGTGAGTAGTACTTTCTTCTTGTAGCCGTAACATCGCCAATGCAGTAATTGCAGCTTCATCTCCTTTGTTGCCGTATTTTCCTCCTGCTCGATCAAGCGCTTGTTGCTTAGTATTTGGAGTAAGCAATCCGAAAATTACAGGCTTCTTTAGCATTAAGTTCAATTGCATTAAACCAGTCGCGACAGATTGATTAATGTATTTGTCGTGATCGGTTTCGCCCTTGATAACACAGCCCAAAGCAATAATGGCATCTGGTTTATGTTTAGAGTTTGAAAGACTTACTCCATATACCAATTCATATGCACCAGGTACATATTCAATGCAAATATTCTGTTCAGAAATACCATTACTCTTTAAAGTGCGAATACAAGCATCACGAAGAGAATAAGTGATGTCTTCATTCCAATTAGAAACGACAATAGCAATAACTTTGTTGGAAAGATCTCCGTAATCAGCTGGTTTAACGTCCGATAAATTCTTATTTGCGGAGGACATGGTCTTATCCGGCGTTCGCTAAATATTTATCAATCTGTTGTCCTTCAGTTGAACTTGGATATTCAGCTTTTATTTTTTCAAATGCTTTTTGCGCTTCCGCGGAATTTCCCTGTTTCAATTGAAGCATACCATACTTTTGTAAGTAGTATGGTGATAACAAATCATTGCTTGAACCAAAAGCTGCTTTCTTATAGGCCGCTATTGCAGCTTCAAAATCATTTAATTCAGAATAAGCATCTCCTAGTGCACCCTGTTTCATGATAGGTGTAACCGTCCCTGCTGGATTGAAAGCGTTTAAATAATCAACCGCAGCATCAAATTTACCAAGGTTGAGATAAGAAACTCCAGCATAATATTTGGATAAGTTAGAAGCGTTCGTTCCGTTATAATTATCAATAATGTCTAAAAATCCTTCAAATCCTTTTCCTGGATTTTCTAAAGCGCTGGCAAAGGAATCTCTTGAAAATTGATATTCAGCCCAGTAGAGGCTTTCCATGGCTTGCTTTTCTTTTGGCTCTAGAATCATGAACTTATAAACCAAAAAACCACCAACCAAGAGCAATAACAATCCACCGATACCGAAAATCATTTTACTATTCTTAGCTAAGTAATCTTGAGCAGTATCTCTCACTTCTACAATATCAACTAGCGTTTCGTCTTGTTTTTTACTTTTTTTTCTTCTAGACATCTTGATTCAAAATTTGTGCAAAAATAATCAATTTTGGGATTTTGACCATGTATTACATGAAAAAGGGAAAATTCGTATTGAATTTTCCCTAATATGTTATTCTTTTATGTTTAAAACTACAATTAACTCAAGAATGGATAGTCTTCCTGAACGTAGTTATCATCATATAATTCTGATGATAACGGAAATTCACTACTTTCGGCGAAAGCCACAGCGTCATCCATTTCTTTTGTTAACCTGTCTTTAATTGCCTGAATTTCTTTTTCCGTAGCTATTTTCTCTGAAATAATTTTGGCTTCTGTCATTTTTACAGGATCCTGCGCCTTATATTCATTCAATTCATCTTTTGTACGATATTTTGCTGGATCAGAAACAGAATGACCTTTATATCGATACGTTTTTATCTCCAGGAAAAATGGGCCTTTCCCACTACGAATATGCTTGGCGGCATCAGAAATCGCATTATGAACCGCTTCTACACTCATGCCATCTACCTGAGCACTCGGCATTTCAAATGAAGATCCGATTTTGTAAAGTTCTTGTACATTACTTGTTCTTGAGACAGATGTTCCCATGGCATAACCATTATTTTCCACAATATAAAGAACGGGTAATTTCCATGTCATTGCCATATTAAAAGCCTCGTACAAAGCACCTTGTCTTGCAGCACCATCACCAAACATGGTTACACAAATATTTTTAGTTTTTCGGTGCTTTTCTGCCAATGCCATACCTGTTCCGATAGGAATTTGAGCCCCTACAATACCATTTCCACCAAAGTAATTGTGTTCCTTAGAAAAGAAATGCATAGATCCTCCTTTTCCTTTAACACATCCTGTTGCTTTGCCAAAAAGTTCCGCCATACATGAGGCAGAGTCCATTCCTCTAGAAAGCGCAACACCATGTTGACGATAAGCTGTCACAACTTTGTCTTCTGGAGTAAGAGCAGATGCTAATCCTCCTGCTATTGCTTCCTGGCCAATATAAACGTGACAAAAACCTCGAATTAACTGTTTAGAATAGGCGAGTAGTGTACGTTCTTCAAACCATCGTACCCGTTGCATCATTTCATACCAGTCCAAGTATTGTTTCTTACTGAATGCCTTTTTAGTATTAGTAGATTTGGTTTTCTTTTTATTCATTACTTCTGCCATAACAATCAATGTTTATTCTCAGCCGCTAAAATACAATTTACTCTAAGGATTACCTTATTTTACAGCTTGATATTCTACTAAGTTGGATACAAGAAATTATGCATTTAAAGAATATAAAAGCTGTTAATTTTAGAAACTACGATTCCTTATCCGTAAAGTTGAGTGCTAAGATGAATGCATTTTTAGGCTTAAATGGAATGGGTAAAACAAATGCTTTAGATGCTATCTATTACTTGTGCATAGGAAAGAGTTATTTTTCTTCGGGAGATAGGCATGGGTTAAAGAAGGGAAAGGATTTTTTTAGAATTGAGGGTAAATTTGAAAAGGACAACAAAGAATTTACCATGGTAGCTAAAGTGATTCCAGCTAAGTTGAAACAACTTGAACTCAATCAAAAAAGATACGCTAAGCTTTCAGAACATTTGGGGAAATTTCCATGTGTAATAATCGCACCTTCTGATATCTTAATGTTGATTGAAGGTAGTGCTGAACGAAGAAGATTAATTGATCAATGTATCTCTCAATACGATACCAGTTATCTGAATGATTTGATGATTTACACGAGATTGCTCAATCAAAGAAATTCTCTTCTTAAAAGTTTTAAAGAGGCTCGGACGACTAATCAGACTTTGTTAGATGCGTTTACAGAGGGGATGAAAAAGGCTGCACAAAATATTTATAACATAAGAGCATCCTTCGCTAAAGAACTGTCTGTTAAATTCAAAAAGCATTACAAGAACATATCAAATGATGCTGAACAATGTTCAATTGAATACAAGAGTGATTTAGCAGATAACGAATTGGATGAGTTGTTTGAGATGAATTTAGAAAAGGATTTGATTTTGGCTAGAACCACTTCGGGAATCCATAAGGATGATTTGTTGTTTTATTTGGGTGAGGAAAAATTAAAACCTTATGCAAGTCAAGGACAATTGAAATCTTTTATACTTTCATTAAAACTGGCGGAGTATGATATTATTAAAAGAGAAAGTCAATGTCTTCCAATATTGTTGTTGGACGATTTGTTCGATAAACTGGATGATATCAGAACTAATGAACTTTTAAAATTGTTGAGTCAAGATGAGTTTGGACAGATATTTATCTCGGATACACATCAAATTAGAATTCCTGAGATGTTAAAGGATTTAAATATTGATTCAAATATTTTTATTGTGAGTAATGGAAAAATAGTGAATTATGAGGAAGAAGAAGAATGATAAACCTATCCAAGATGTATTGAAGGAATTTGTTTCTAACAATAAGAAAGTACATCAAGGATTGGCTCAAGAAAAGCTTCGTTTTTTTTGGAAGAAAAGGTACGGAAGTGTCATCGACTCTTATACCGAAAAGCTAGAATATCATCATCATGTAGTGACGGTCCATATGACTTCGTCAGCATTGAAACAAGAATTGTTAATGTCTAGTAATAAGATACTTAAGACCCTTAGAGAAGCCTTTCCAGATATCATAATCGATGGTATTAAATTCAAATAAAAAGGCCCAAATTAATGGGCCTTTTAAATTTATGCTTTACTTGCTTTCTTCTTTTTAATTTTTTTCTTGCCTTTGGTCTTCATGGCCAGTTTATATGCGGCAAGAGCGTCAATCATCCCTCCTGATACCGATAATTGCCTAAAAGGTCTTTTCTTACCATCAGGTCCGGGAACCACAACTTCACCCGCACCTTTGGTAGAAGAATTCATAATGATTTCTTTTACTTGCTCAGCTTTAAGTTTTGGAAAATGAGATCTCAAAATAGCAGCTACACCAGCGACAACTGGGGAAGCCATACTTGTTCCTTGAAGGTATGCGTAACCATTTTCAGGTGTTGTCGCATAAATCTCTTGGCCAGGTGCAAATACATCGACATTAGCTTGGCCATAGTTTGAAAATCGAGCAACTGCTGCCTCCTCCGTTTTGTGAGAAAGTGCACCTACTTCGATCCAATTTTTGGCTTTTTTCTTCTTCCAAAATAAAAAACCACGAGCTTTTTCATATTTATCATTGGGGAAATTATTTTCAATGTCATTGTCTTGAGCGCTATTTCCTGCAGCGTGTACAAGAAGAACATCTTTTTTAACTGCGTATGCTACTGCATCATCTACTACTTTTTTATCCCAAGAATATCCTTTACCAAAACTCATATTTATAATACTAGCGCCATTGTCTACAGCATAACGAATCGCGTTGGCTACATCCTTGTCTCTTTCATCTCCATTAGGTACAGTTCTAACGGACATGATCTCAACGTTAGCCGCGACACCATCCATTCCAATATCATTATTTCTGGTAGCAGCGACTATTCCAGCGACATGAGTACCGTGAAAGGAGTCAGGACCCTTGATGTCGTTATTACCATAGTTGCTTTCATAAGAATCACTATAATTATCCTGGACCACGTCTGTTCTAGCATCAAAATCAGGATTGTATAAATAATCTATATTTCCTTGAGATCTTTTCTTTCTTTGGGCATAACTATTTTCGATTTCGCCTCGAAGAAATTCAAAGCTTTCAATGGGTTCTCCTCCTGCCAAAACTCTGCCCATAATGCTCTTTCCCATCATCAAACTTTGATTATCAGTAGCGTCTAAAGAATCAATGTTTTCCATTTTGATTTCTTTACCATCTAAAGCTTTTTCAACAGCTGCTACGGCATTATAAACTTTTTCTTTTTCTTCATCTAAATTCTCAATGCTTTTTCTAGCAGCTTCTAAATTTTTGTTCACTTCGTCTCTAACTTTCACATAAGTGGCATATTCTTTTTTTTGATCTTTTGTCAATTGAGATTCAATAGCTGTCTCATATTTATATTTCAACTTTTTGTATAGTCGAGCAACTTCAAGATTGTCTTCGTTTACATTTTTGCCATCAGGACCACCAATAAAATTCCAGCCATGAATATCATCGATATAGCCATTTTTATCATCATCAATACCATTGTCAGGAATTTCATCCTCATTTACCCACATGACATCTTTTAAGTCTTCATGTAAATGATCGACCCCAGAATCAATAATTGCAACAATAACTTTCTCACCCTTTTTATCCTTGAGTAATGTATTGTATAGTTCATGAGTGGAAATTCCATTTAAACCACTCTCAGAAGGGGAAGTATGGTACCAATCCTCTGCAGGATGTTGTCCAATTAAGACTGTTGTTAGCAACAGCGAAAACACTAGCGATAGTAATTTCATTTTAAGTTTTTTATTAGAAAAGTTACAATTTACAGTAAAAGTAAATTTCCACGCAATAATTAAGAAACAATTAAGTTTGAATTAACACGCCAACCATTGAATTCTAGTACATAATTATTTTTTTCATATAATTATATATTAAAAATATTTTTAATGTATCTTTGTATAGAATTTTTGTCTCAATAATAACACACAAGCTTATATCATGAAACGATATCTGTTTATTTTAGGTATATATCTCTTTTTTTCGTTTGACACGAATGCACAATTTTATGAATTGGGAATCGGAGTTGGTGGAACTCAATATTCTGGAGATTTAGATGCTCCTGATTTCAGTACTAATTTAGCGCAAACGCAGTTTGCTTTCAATCTATTCTTTAAATATAATTTGGATCAAAGATTTGGTTTAAAGGCAAGTTATTTGAGAGGTACAGTTCAGGCAAGTGATAGCAATTCTGATCAGTTGTGGCAATTGCAAAGAAATCTCAGTTTTTCTTCTTCCATTAATGAATTTGCAGCTCTCTTGGAGATTAATTTGTTCAAATTTGATCCTTATGATGATAGGACTTCTTTTGTAACTCCGTATTTGTTTGGAGGTGTTGCCCTTTTTAAATTTAACCCAACAACGGAATACCTTGGTCAGACAGTTAGTTTACAACCATTAGGTACAGAAGGTCAGGGATTGCCTGGATACGACGAAAAGTATAGCCTTACAGAGTTTTCTATACCATTTGGAGGTGGACTTAAAATTCGATTATCTGAGAAAATGATCATAGGATTAGAAATTGGAGCTAGAAAAACCTTTACAGATTATATTGATGATGTAAGTACAGTATATGCTGATTATGATATTTTACGTGCCGGAAATGGAGAATTGGCTGCTGCTTTATCCAACAGAAAAGGAGAGTACTTAGAAAATCCAGATCCAACGGAGGCTGGTTCAGCTAGAGGTAAATCAACGATTAAGGACTATTATCTTACGGGTATGCTGAATTTTAGTTATCGATTTGAAAGTCTGTTTTCTTTCGGATCTAATCAAGGCGTCGGTTGTCCAACTTTCTAATTCAAACGTCTGAAAGTCCATTTCTTAGTACTAATTTGCTTCCAATTGATCTATGGACAAATTAGAAATTCTTAAAAAGTACTGGGGGTATGAAGAGTTCAGACCTCTCCAACCCGAGATCATTCAATCCGTAATTGATGGAAAAGATACTATTGCACTATTACCTACTGGTGGAGGAAAGTCAATTTGTTATCAAATCCCTGCACTTATACTAAAAGATGGCTTGACCATTGTTATCTCTCCGTTGTTGGCGTTGATGGATGATCAGGTTAGAATATTGAAAGAGAGGAAAATAGAAGCTTCAAAGCTTAATAGTACGATGAATGCTCGTCAGATTGACAATACTAAAGCCAATATTAGAGCCGGAAAAATAAAAATTCTTTATTTATCTCCTGAAAAGTTTTATTCCAAAGATTTTATTGATTTTGTAAAAGATATAAAATTATCTCTTATAGCTGTTGATGAAGCTCATTGTATTTCAGCTTGGGGTTTTGATTTTAGACCTTCTTATCTTCAAATACATCAGGGAATAAAACAATTAGCTAAAGTGCCTATCATCGCTCTAACGGCCACGGCAACTAAAGCGGTTTTAGCAGATATTAAAACTTATTTGAATCTTGATAAAGCCAATTTGTTCACAAAGAGTTTTCTTCGTGAAAATATTCATTTTTATGTAAGACATTCTGAAAGGAAATATGAAGAGCTGCTTTATTTTTCGCAAAAAATGAAAGGATCCGGGATCATTTACGTCAACTCTCGAAGAGAAACGAATAAAATATCAGATTTTCTAAATCAATATCGTATTTCAGCTTCATATTTTCATGCAGGTCTGAGTGTTAAAGAAAAGCGATCAGTTCAAGAGCGTTGGATCAACAATGAAATTAAAATCATTGTCTGTACCAATGCTTTTGGAATGGGAATAGATAAAGGTGATGTTCAGTTTGTGCTACATGCAAGTCCACCCACTTCTTTGGAGGCATATTACCAAGAAGCCGGTCGTGCTGGTCGAAATGGAGCACCTTCTTTTGCCATTGCTCTCTATAATAGTACTGATTTTGATTTTGCTCTATCAAATACTTTGATGAAACATAGTGATGTAGCAGAACTCAAGTCAACCTATTTGTCCCTTTGTGACTTTTTAAATCTAGCCACAGAATCTGGTGATTATTATCAAGATTTTGATCTTGAAGAATTTGTGGTACAACAAGAAGGTAGCTTTCGAAAGATAAGATCCGCATTAAAATATTTAGAAAAACTCAAGCTTATTGCTTTTTCTAATGAACAATTGGATTCTTGTAAAATTCAGGTACTTAATACAGATTTTGATAACATTCGGCAGCAGCCAAACGGAGAAATATTATTAAAAGTTATTCAGCTGATCTTGAGATCTTACGAAGGTCTTTTTGTTGGACCGGTTAGTATTAAACTGATCGATTTGTCAAAGAAATTGGAAATAAGTTCTGAACAATTGAAAGCCTGTTTATCAGAGTTAGATAGGCAAAATTATATTTCCGTATATCTTGTTGAATCTCAACAGCAAATTAGGATTGTGAATGGTCGACAGGCTAAGAATCGTATTAAAATAGATATAAATCAGCATCAAGAAAACCTACAGCGTGATTTAAAAAGAATCGATCGGATCAAAGAATATTTTGTTTCAAAAGAATGTAGACAACGGATCATACTGAATTATTTTAACGAACAATTGCATCAAGATTGCGGTAAATGTGATATTTGTCTGGGAGCACATATAGAATCATTTACGTCCTCAGAACAGCGTAAATTCAAATCCAATATTCTTGAAAAATTAAAAATGGGCCCGATAAAAATGAATTCTATCATCTATTCGTTCTCAATGAATAAGCATAAAAGAGTCATCAATCTCCTAAAGGAAATGGCCGAGGAAGAAATTATCATCATAGAAAAAAACTTTATAAGATTGAAGAATTAAATGGGGCAAAGACAAAAAGTTATACGAGTTTTAGCGACAAGCGACATTGCCTTTGATCAAAGAATGTTGAAAACTTGCACCTCCCTTAGCAAAGCATATGAAGTACATATTTATTCCAAAGGGTTAATAGAACATAAGAGTTTTTTAAGTCATAAAATTCCATTGATCATTGAACAAGGTTTTCTTTTTTATGCTTGGTTTAATTTTTATTTATTTTTCAAGCTTTTATTCAAAAAAACGGATGTCATCTTGGCTGTTGACCTGGATAGTATTCCAAGCGCATATTTATTGTCAAAACTGAAGAATACAAGCTTAGTCTATGATGCTCATGAATTCTATGTTGAATCCCCAGAACTTGATCATCGTCCTTTTGTGAAATGGTTTTGGGAAAAGATTGCCAATTTTTGCCTTCCTCGCATTAAATATAATTATACCGTTTGCCAGAGCTTAGTTGACATCCTAGGTGAAAAGTATCGAACCAAATATGAGTTGATTCAGAATGTTCCATTTAAACAAAAGCTTGTTTCACGCGACTTTAAAGACCGCTTGGAAGGACCTATCCTTTATCAAGGAGTTCTTAATATTGGTAGGGGATTGGAAGAATTAATCATGGCAATGCCGATGATAGACAAAGAACTTTGGATTTGTGGTGATGGAGATATTTCACATCAATTGAAAGATTTAGTTTCTAAATTGAATTTAGAAGATAAGGTTTTATTCAAAGGAAAAGTCAAACCCCATCAACTGAAAGAAATTACTAAAGTAGCTTGCCTAGGTATCAATCTTTTGGATGGGAAAAACAAAAACTATTACTATTCTTTAGCCAATAAACATTTCGATTACATGCATGCTGCTGTACCTATAATTGGTATGCGATTTCCTGAATATATACGTATTAATTCTACTTATGAAGTAGCGGTACTTTTAGAAAATCTTGACATTCCAAATATTCAAAACAACATTAATGATCTGTTAAACGATCACAAACGATATCACCTACTGCATTCCAATTGTCTTAAATCCAAAGAATTATTTTCTTGGCAAAACGAGGAGCTCAAGCTGCTGGATTTTTATAAATCCATTGATTAACTACCTCCCAATCCTGCCAGATCAAGAAGAAACGCATATTCTAAAGCTGTCTCCTTGTATCTTTTAAATCTTCCTGATGCGCCTCCATGTCCTGTATCCATATTGCAATGGAGAAGTAAAGGATTATCATCCGTTTTTAATTCTCTTAATTTGGCAATCCATTTAGCTGGTTCCCAGTATTGAACCTGAGAATCATGGTAGCCCGTAGTTATTAATGTACTAGGATACGATTTGGCCTCAACATTATCATATGGAGAATATGTTTTGATATAATCGTAGTATTCTTTGTCATTCGGATTCCCCCATTCATCATATTCACCGGTTGTCAACGGAATAGTTTCATCAAGCATGGTTGTCACAACATCCACAAAAGGGACAGCGGCAATAACTCCTTTCCATAATTCTGGTTCCATATTCATGACAGCTCCGATTAACAAACCACCGGCACTTCCTCCCATTCCAAAAAGTTTGTCTTTTGCACAGTATTGATTTTGAACTAAATGTTTTCCACAATCAATAAAATCGGTGAAGGTGTTTTTCTTCTTCAATAATTTTCCATCCTCATACCATTTTCTACCCAATTCTTCTCCTCCACGAATATGGGCAATAGCAAATCCAAAACCTCTATCCAATAAACTTAATCGTACACTGCTAAAATATGGATCCATGCTACTGCCATAAGAGCCATAGCCGTAAAGTAAGATTGGTTGTGTTCCATTTTTTTTGAAGCCATTTTTGTAAACAAAAGAAACGGGTACCTTGACACCATCTCTCGCTTCTACCCAAAATCGCTCCGAAGCATAATTGTCAGGATTGAAATCACCTACAACTTCCTGTTGTTTCAGTGTAGTGAATTCTTTGGTGACCATGTTATAGTCGTATGTAGTGTTGGGTGTCGTCAAAGAAGTATAACCCAATCTTAGTATTTCAGTTTCAAATTCGGGGTTTGAAGTGGTGTAGGCCAAACATGCCGCATCTTTAAACTCGATTAAATGCTCTTCCCCTGACCATGGCTTGACACGTAATTGCGTAATTCCATTTTCTCTTTCAGACAAGACAAGGTGATCTTTAAAAATATCCATGCCTTCAAATAAAACATTATCGCGATGTGCTACAAAATCCTTCCAATTTTCCTTTTCAGTTGCATTCAACTCAGTAGACATGAGTTTGAAGTTTTTAGCACCGTCCTTATTTGTCCGAATGTACCATTTGTCACCATAATGTGCGATGCCATATTCCAAGTTTCGTTCTCTTGCTTGGAATAGTTTCATTGGCTTATTTGGATCGTTGGCATCCAGTATCCAGTATTCATTGGAAAGTGTTGCATAAGAACCTACAACGATGTATTTTTTTGATTTCGTTTTATACACAAAAGCATTAAATGTTTCGTCTTTTTCCTCAAAAATTAATTCATCACTTGATGAATCTGTTCCTAAAATATGCTTGTAAATTTGAAAAGATCTGAGCGCTTTGTCCTTTCTTGTATAGAACAAAGTTTTATTATCATTTGCCCAAACTGCTCGACCAGTCGTGTTTTCAATCTTATCTGACAACATTTCTTCACTTTCTAGATTTTTAAATCGTATGGTATATATTCTACGACTCATGGTGTCTTCTCCATAGGCAAGTAATTTATTGTCCATACTTACGGATCGACCACCAACTTGATAATACTCGAAGTCTTCAGCCAAATTGTTGACGTTTAACATGATTTCTTCATCCGCTTCTAGGCTTTCTTTTTTTCTACTGTGGATTGGGTATTCAGATCCTTCTTCGTAACGTGTTATATAATAATAACCATTCATTTTAACCGGAACAGACATGTCTGTTTGCTTAATCCTACCTACTATCTCATTGTACAATTTATCCTGTAAGGAAGCAGTATGTTGGAGCATTTTGTCCGTATAATCGTTTTCGGCATTCAGATAATCGAGGACATCTTGAGTTTGATCATCCGGAGTCTCAGATAATTTCTGTGCATCGGACAGTTTCATCCAATAATAATTATCGATTCTTGTATCTCCATGAATACTCAGTTCTTTTGCTATTTTTTTTGCTTTAGGTGCATTAAAATCTTGCTTCATAAGTAGTTTACTATCTTGATATTGAATGTCTTTTTTTTCTTGATTACAAGAGAACAAAGAAAAACAAATGATAATGAAAAGACTCAAATATCTCATTAGATTAAATTTTGATAAAATGTAAAAAAGTCAAAAACCTCTCTAAATTAAGAATCTTCAAGAAGACTTATTTTATTTTCCCAATAATCGGACATAATTTGTCGCTTTATTCAAAGAGGATGGAAATTAATAATTGAGTTTAAGTACTTCATATAAGCAAATTTGGGCTATTTCAGCTCCCATAATGTTAGCTAGTGCATCACAAAATATTATTGTGTTGTGCGATAACGTATTTCTTTATCATAAGGATTTAGTTGATTTTGGAGCCATTGCGCTTGTGGGTGTATTTTATTTAATTATTTCGTCTATCGGTTACGGATTTTCGCGAGGTGGTCAAATATTAATTGCACGTCGGTACGGTGAGAAAAATTTTTCTTTGCTTGGAAAAACATTTCAATCACTCAGTTTTTTTCAATTTGCTTTAGCCCTCTTATTGTTTGTTTTTATGCAATATGGTGCTGAATATTTCTTTTCATTTTTCATTAATTCACCGCTTTATTTGGAGCGGGCCATGGATTATTTATACCCTCGATCCTATGGTGTTTTCTTCAGTTACATTGGATTGTCATTGGTTGCCTTATACACTGGTATTGCACATACCAAATTTATTATCATTGATACCATTATCATGACTGTTACCAATGTTGTTCTAAATTATGTTTTGATTTTTGGAGCATTTGGTTTTGAATCCATGGGCATAGAAGGTGCAGGTATCGCGAGTACGATTGCTGAGATTGTCGCATTTGTGGTCTTTGTGATATACTTATGGTACGATCGCTCTAATCGAAAGTTGCAATTATTTCAAAAGCTTAAGATTGATCGTGTTTTACTTAAAAATGTGTATTCTATTTCTTTTCCAATAGTACTTCAAGCAGCGGTAGGGCTAGGAAGTTGGTTTTTATTTTTCTCCATGATAGAAAAATACCACGGTTCAAGATCTTTAGAAGTTTCTAATTTGATTCGTAACGTGTATTTGATGTTGTCCGTTCCTTGCTGGGGTTTCAGTGCTGGAATCAACACTTTAGTCAGTAATTTTATTGGAGACAAAAAAAGACAAGCCGTTCTTCCTTTAATTTACAAGACAGCAAAAATGTGTTTGATTTGCACCTTGGTTGTTTCCGTCCCGATAATATTTTTTCCTGAGATATTTTTGTATCCCATTTTCGGTAAAAATGATATGTCCTTACTCATTGAAGCCAAACAAGTATTTCCTGTTTTATTAATGATCCTTGTTGTTTTTAGCGTTTCCGCAATTTATATGAATGGTCTGATGGGGACAGGTGAAACACCTTTAGTTTTACGTATTCAGATAGCGGCAACCTTTCTTTATTTGATTTATATTTTCTTGGTTATCAAGGTATATACGCTGGATGTTAAATGGGCATGGGCTACCGAAATATTTTATTGGCTTTTCATTTTTGGAGTGACATATTATTACCTTTCTAGAAAACGATGGCATCATAAAAGAGTGTAATTTTTTGGCTTTCGCCGAATGTTAAAGTAGATGAAGCATTCTTTATATTTGAGAAATTAATATTGATTAATTCTCTATATTTGCGGGCTGTATGAGACTGAAAACAATTGAGATAAAGGGATTTAAGAGTTTTGCCAATGAAACCGTTCTAAATTTCAATCACCAAGTGGTTGGAGTAGTCGGTCCAAATGGCTCGGGAAAGTCTAATATTGTCGATGCAATTCGATGGGTTTTGGGTGAACAGAAGGGTAGGGAATTGCGATTAGAAAAGATGACGGATGTGATTTTCAATGGCACCAAGTCTCGTAAGTCATCCGGTGTGGCTTCAGTCACAATTACTTTTGAAAATACCAAAAATTTACTTCCAACAGAATACCAGTCGGTAAGTATTGCCAGACATTTATACCGTTCCGGTGAAAGCGAATACCGTCTTAATAATGTAGCCTGTAGACTGAAGGACATCAAGTCCCTTTTGATCGACACCGGTATCGGAAGTAATTCATACGCGATCATTGCCCTGGGGATGGTTGATGATATATTGGCTGATAAGGATCAGGCTCGTCGAAAAATGTTCGAACAAGCAGCTGGCGTTTCTAAGTATAAAATAAGGAAACGAGAAACGATGAACAAGCTGAAAAGTACAACAGCTGACTTAGATCGTGTAGCTGACTTATTGTTTGAAATCGAGGGGAATATGAAAACGCTCGAAAAACAAGCGAAGCGTACCAAGAAATATTTCGAACTCA
>JAHDCZ010000025.1:0-18013 GCA_020629615.1 Saprospiraceae bacterium | reverse complement strand
TACAAAGATTTAAGTATTCAAAATGCCTTGTTAAGTATTACTAGTTTTAAGGATAATAGTAAAGGCTTAGCAGATAAAATTGGCGCGAGCCAGGATGAATACCGCAAGCTCGAAATTGAAATTAGAAACCTTGAAGCCGAACTTCAAAAGATAAAAAAAGAACAACTTGACAAAGAAGAAATATTATCAAACAGTCAAAAGGAACTGAATGATTTTATGACTCAAATTCGAGAAAAAGAAAATCGCAAAAGCATCGTTGAGCAACAGATCGGTTTCAAAAAACAAAATCTCGAAAATTTAGATCATTCCTTACATTCATATCAAGAACAGAAAACTGAACTTGAAGGAAAATCAAGTTCGACATCTTCTAAAATTAAAGAAGCTGTCGAGCGACAAGATGTTCTTGCAGATGAATTGAATCAAGCAGATATTGAGCTCAAGAAAGTGCGAGATGTGTACAATCAAACCCGAGATAAGTTTGATGCCCGAAGTCGATACAAGCAAGAGTTACAACACAAAATATTCGAAAACGAAAAGCAAATTGCTATTACCTCAAATAGCATTGAGTCGTTTGAGAGAGAGTTGGCTCAAATGCAAATAGATTTAGAAGAACACTCTGAAGGAAAAAAGAGTTTTACTTCTGAAATTAAAACAACTGAAAATTCTATTCAGTTGATCGAAAAGGAGCTCGAAGTATTATTGCAAAAAGAACAAAAAAGAAAAGAAGAAAAAGAAGCGTGCATCTTGCACATGGAGTCATTGACTTCCGAATTAAATGTAATCAATAGAAAACTTGATAGTAAACAAAATGAGCACGATCTATTGCAAAGTATGATTGATAGCTATGAAGGTTTTCCAGCTTCATTAAAATTTTTGAGTCAAAATTGGAAATCCAAGGCACCAATACTCTCCGATGTTCTGGACGTGGAAGATGATTACAAAGGAGTCATAGAACAATATTTGGAGTCTTATCTGAATTTCTTTTTGGTACAAAATCTAAACGAAGCCAAGGTTGCGATCAATATTTTAAAAGAATCTCAAAAAGGAAAGGCACATTTCTTTTTGTTAGATCAAGTGAAGGCGCTTGAACCAAACAAGAGAAACTTGCCCAATATGATTGCCGCAAATCATGTCGTTCATGTGGATCAGAAGTTTAAAATGCTGATTAACTATCTACTACATGATGTATATATTTATACAGGAAACGATTTAGATGAGCTAAACAACAATGCATTAGATGAGCTCACTATTTTGTCAAAACAAGGAACATATATTAAAAAGAAATATAGTATATCTGGTGGTTCTGTTGGCTTGTTTGAGGGTAAGAAGATTGGAAGAAAAAAGAATTTAGAAAAACTTCAAAAGATCCTGATTGAGTTAGGTAAAAAGAGAGATGTATTAGAAGAAAAGGAAATCAGACTTAGAGAAAAGATTGATTTATTAAACCGTTCGGATGAAGAATCTCAAATTGGAACCAATAATAGTAAGTTAAAGATTTTGGAACAAACCAAAATTCAGCAATTAACCAAATTAGAAGCTTACGAAGAGAATTACTCTACGGTAATTCAAAAATCGGAAACCATTAAAAATGAGATTAAAAATAAACTAGATAAGAAAAAGGAGGATACATTCGCCCTTGAGGCGCTTAAAAAAGAATTTGAAGATTTTGAAAATGTAAAGGAATCATCTTCTTCATTGGAGGATTTATCTCTTTCTCTTTCTAAAACATCAGAGGCGTATAATCATGCTAATATTGATTTCCTCCGTCAACAAAATTTGGTAGCTAGTTTAACTCAGGAAGCGGAATATGCAAACAATCGCTTAGAAGAATTTACTAAGCGAATAGAAGATGGTGCATCCAAGAAAAGAATAGAAGCCGATCTTTTGGATCAGTTGAAGGAAGAATTAACTTCCTTGGATAAATATCTTAAAGATAATTACGAGATAAAAGTTTCTAAAACTTCTCAACTCAATGAAGTCGAACAAAAATATTTTAATGCACGAAATATTATCACCGAACGAGAAGATATTTTAAGAAACCACAATCGTCAATTAAATCAACTTCAAGTTTCTATTAACACGATGAAGGAAGAATATTCTAGTGTTAAGTTTAAGATTGATGCTGTTGCCGAAAGATTGCGGATTGAGTTTCAATTGGAGTTGAGTGATATCAAGGATGTGGACTTAGATGAATCGCTCCATGTAGATCAATTGAATGAAAAGGTCGAGCGATTAAGGAATCGGTTAAACAATTTTGGAGAAATTAATCCGATGGCTGTCGAAGCTTACGATGAAATGAAGATTCGCTATGAAGATATTCAAAAGCAAAAAGCTGACATAGAATCAGCACAAGAATCTCTAGAGCAAACCATTAAAGAAATAGAGGAAACTGCGACGACTCATTTCATGGAAGCATTTGAGAAGGTTCGAGAAAGTTTCATTGAAGTATTTAGAAGTTTGTTTACAGAAGACGATAATTGTGATTTGATTTTATTGAATCCAGAGAATCCATTGGATTCCAATATCGAAATTATTGCCAAGCCTAAAGGAAAGCGACCTAAATCATTAAGTCAGCTTTCGGGAGGAGAGAAGACATTAACTGCTACGGCATTGTTGTTTGCTTTATACTTATTGAAACCTGCTCCATTCTGTATTTTTGATGAGGTTGACGCACCCTTGGATGATGCGAATATTCAGAAGTTCAATCGTATTATTAAGAAGTTTTCAGAGAAATCACAGTTCATCATTGTCACACATAATAAATCTACCATGGCTGAGGTTGATATTTTGTATGGTGTCTATATGCAGGAGCAAGGAGTGTCAGGTGTGACGGCTGTAGATTTTAGAGAACAAAAACATAATCCAATCATGGAAGCCTTAAACTAAGAAAAGGAACGACATGTCGCTCCTTTTAGGTTGTTGGTTTAACAGTTACTTTTTAAGGTACTATTTACATATTATAAACAATTATCATACCAACTTAGAATGCATAGCCTAAAGTGCTTATAATTCTAGCTGGTTTAGCAGAAAATGAATATTGATTGCCATCTACAGTGATATGATCGCCGAATTTGTGAAGATTTCCTTCATAATTACACTCCAGACGAAAGCGCCAAATATCAAGACCTACTCCAAATTGATATCCATAATTGGCCGTTTCGAATTTTTCTTCATAACCATTTATATTTCCAAGAGCAGAAGTGTTATTGAGGTAAATATGTGCGACCGGACCTCCTTGGATTTTTAAGATACCCGTTTTGAAGCCGATTAACAGAGGAATATCAAGATGTTGAAATGACTCCGATTGTAGACTCGAAAATATCCCACTTTCATTAAATTCATCCAATTGATAATTGACCTGATTGGAGTTTAGCAGAAATGATGGCTCTAAAAATATATTCGCAAGGCTTATCCTGCCATATAATCCAAAATGAATACCGTAATCAACATGGTTTACGTTCAGTTGATATGAGTCATTTTCTTGATTTTGGAGAAGAATTCCTTCTGTAATTAGTTGTGTTGAACTCAATCCAGCTTTGACTCCCATTTCAAATTGTGAAAAAAGACAGAATGAACTAAATAGTAGCACGAATGTTGTTGTTATTCTACACATGATATAGTGTTTTAAGATGCATTGTAAGTTATATTACAGAATAGTTTAATATTTAAGTACAAATAGAGTGCCGAGTTATGAAAATGGTAAAGGTTGAATTTCTTGCAAGCTATGACAGCGCAAAGACGTGCCCTATGGCAAATACGCCGGAGTATGCATTTATCGGGCGGTCCAACGTAGGTAAATCTTCGTTGATCAATCTTATTTGTGACCGTAAGAAAATAGCCAAGGTGTCTAATACTCCTGGTAAAACAAAATTGATCAACTATTTTAGAATCAATGATGAGTGGAATCTGGTAGATTTACCTGGTTATGGATTTGCTCAGGTTTCAAAAAAAGAAAGAGCCCATTTTATGAACTTGATTCAGAACTACTTGAAAAATCAAGAGAATTTGATTTGTACTTTTGTTTTAATCGATTCTAGAATTGATTTGCAAAAGATAGATCTGAATTTCATAAATTGGATGGGCGAGAATGGTATTCCTTTTGTATTAGTTTATACGAAAATTGATGGGATTAAAAATCGTCTTAGAACTAAAGTTATTGGTAAATTGCAGGAGTCTTTGTTGGAATATTGGAATGAATTACCACAACAATTTATTACCAGTTCAACAGACCGCGTAGGACAAGAAGAGATTCGAAATTTTATAGCAGAATGTAACAAAAAGTTTAAATAGAACTTGGCAAAGAAAAAGAAAAATATAATCCCCAATATAGAAGATTGGCCAGTATATAAGATTTCAGTTGATCGAGAGAATTTCATCAGTGAAATGAATGAGTTTGTTTATAATCGATTGACCAATCATTTTTCTGATTTAGAAACTGTCTTGAATAAGGCAGTGTATATGGAAAAGCAAAGGGTCAAAAAGAATCCTTGGAAAGTTGATCCTGCTGATGATAAAAGTTATTGGTATCAAATAGGTAAGGAAATCAAAGATGCTGGACTTAAGGAGGATCGAGATGCCATTCATAAGATCATTCTAAAGCGTATCATTAACAGATACAATCAGGAGATCGTAGGTACTTTTAATCCTAAAACCTATCGTTTTTCGAAAAGATTTTTGACGGCATTTTTTAGAAAATTATTAAACACTGCATCGGGTAGAAATCATCGTCGATTCTGGGGAAATCAAAAACAACTTTTTGAAAAGATAAAGGTCAATGGACACAGTGAATTACTTCAGAAGTTATTCACCAAAGGTACTGTGGTTGTGGTTCCAACTCACTTCAGTAATCTAGATTCTATTATGATCGGTTACGCTTTGGATGAAGTGTTAGATTTGCCAGCATTTGCTTTTGGTGCTGGATTAAATCTATTCGATGTTGAGTTGGTAGGATATTTCATTAATCGTTTAGGTGCCTATAGAGTAGATCGTCGGAAGAAAAACCCTATTTACTTACAGTGCTTAAAGGCAATGACCACCTTGTCCTTGAATCGAGGATTAAACAACTTGTTCTTTCCAGGCGGTACCCGTTCTAGAAACGGCTCAGTTGAAGATAAATTAAAGTTAGGTTTGCTTGGCTCTGTCGTAGAATCACAGCGAATGACTTTGCAACAAGGTAAGAAAGAAAAGATTTTTGTAGTCCCTCTTGTTGTCGGATATCACTTTGTTTTAGAAGCCAAATCTTTGATCGATCAGCAATTGCAAAAAGAGGGTAGAGAAAAATATATACGTACTAAGGATGAGTACAAGAGTTATCGAAAACTCTTCAAGTTTGTTTGGTCATTGTTTTCTAAGAAGTCCGAAATTTTTCTCTCCTTTGGTGAGCCGATGGATGCTTTAGGAAATAAAGTCAATGAAGACGGCGAAAGTAGAGATGAACGTGGTGATATCATTGATGTAGCCGATTATTTCAAGTCAGACAATGAAATTGTGACCAATAGACAGAGAGAAACTGTATACACCAAACTATTGGCGGATCAAATTATTTCGAGTTATTCACGTAATAATACGGTACTAACAAGTCATCTTGTAGCATTTATCGCTTTCGAAGCCATGAGGAATCAATTTCCAGACTTAGAATTTTATACTTTTTTGAATCTTAATGTGGATGAAATGATGATTCCGAAAGAGGATTTTTTGGCTTTGATAGAAAAATTTCAACTGAAACTCAAATCCATGTCAGACCTTGATCGAATAAAAATGTCCGATGAATTGCTTGGATCTGCTGAAGATGTTATGACGGATGGACTTCAAAACTTAGGGATCTATCATTCTCAAAAACCATTATATTTGGATAAGAAAGGGAATATAATGACAGAGGATATTAAGGTATTATATTTTTACCATAATCGATTGATAAACTATGACTTAGAGGGCTTAGTTGTAAGTGATACTTTGGAGTCAGCTTCATCCGTTTCTGAAAAGATTGAGCTTTGATTTTTATCGTTTTTGATTTGGAAGCAACTTGTTGGAGAGGAAAACCACCTAAAGGAGCTAATGAGATAATAGAAATTGGTGCCTTTAAGATAAATCAATATGGAGAAACGCTCTCTTCTTTTAATAGTTTTGTGAAGCCAATTCTAAGTCCGATACTTTCTGGTTTTTGCAAGGACCTTACCTCCATTAAACAGGAAAATATTGACCGAGCAAGAGATTTTAAACGTGTTTTTAGAGATTTCGAATCCTGGTCTTTTGAACAGAATGATGATGTCCTTCTTTGCAGTTGGGGTAGGATGGATCAATACTTGCTACAAAATGACTGCATTCTTCATAAACTAGAAGATGATTGGTTGGATAATTACATCGATATCAAGTATCAATATCACAACAATCGAAAGATTTTAAAACATAAAGGCTTAATGAGAACCTTAAACAATGAAGGTATTGAATTTACTGGTATTGAGCATAGAGCGTTATCAGACGCAGAGAATTTGGCAAAGATTTTTACGAAATACATTGATGAATGGATTTATTAATCTTAAATTTTAGTTAATTCATCGAATTTTGTAACCTTCGCGAAACTAAAGGCGTCAATTTGGTATTCAATTAGGTGGATACAAACTTGGACCAAATAAAAATCATGACATTAAACAACATAAAATTCAAACAAATGAAAAAAATTATTTTAGCCATTTTCAGTATTGTTTTATTTGCTGGATCAATTAATGCTCAAAGTAACAAAGGGTATATTAAGCAAGAAATAACTGAAGTTACTTCTGAAGATGAGCAAATGGCAATGATGCTAGAAATGATGAAAGGTACTCAAACTGAGTATTTTTATTCAGGTGATAAAATGGCTTCAAAAGCTTCAATGATGGGCGGAATGGTCGAAACTAAATCAATGTTGGACAAAGCTACAGGTACCATGACGATGTTGATTGATGCTATGGGACAAAAAATGTATGTCGAAAGTTCTGAAAAGGAAATGAATGAGATGAATAAAGACCAAGCAGAAATGATGAGCAAAATGGAAATCACTTATGATGAGTCCGATACTAAAGTGATTGCCGGTGTAAAATGTTTCAAAGCCAACATTAAAAGCCCTGATATGGCAAAAGGAACTACATTCTCAATGTACGTTTCTCCAGAGGTTCTAGCAGATAATAAGTTAATTCAAGGAATGCAATTTTTTGAATTAAAAGGTTTTCCTATGGAATTTGTAATGGATGCAGCTGGGCAAATGAAAATGACCTTTACTACTATTGAATACAAAACTGAAGTAGATGAGTCTGTTTTTGAAATGAGTACAGATGGCTATACTAAAAAAACATTCAAAGAATTGATGGAAATGAGCGGAGGGATGGGATTTTAAGAATCGTTAATCTAAGACATAAAAAAGGACTCTGGTCAAATGATCAGAGTCCTTTTTTATTCACTTTTATGTATAGTAATTACAACGTACTTCGAACAAGGAGTTAAACTTCTATGCGCATAAGAATCTATGGGCACCAAGGGATTTGCTTCAGGGAAATATGTTGCTACATTTTGCTGAGGAATAGGATAGGGTACTACTTTAAAATTTTTCACCTTTCTTTTTTGTCCTTCAAAATCACTTTCAAGATCTACTATATCATATTTTTTTAAACCTGTTTTGGACATGTCCTCTTGGTTCATCAAGATGACTCGACGTCCGTTTTTGATCCCTCGATATCGATCGTCCAAGCCATAAATGGTAGTATTAAATTGATCATGACTTCTAATGGTCATCATCGCAAATTCATTGTGTTTTAAGTTGTGATCTGGAATTGGATTAATAGAAAACTGAGCCTTATGTGTAGAGGTTATAAAATTACCCTCCCGAGCTCCATTAGGCAAATAGAATCCGGCCTCTTGTCTTACGCGTTTGTTGTAATCTTCAAAACCCGGAATAACAGCACTGATTTCATCGCGTATCAAATTGTAATTAGAGTACCAATTCTTCCAATTTAAATGGCTTTCTGGTAGGGTACTCATGGCTAGTTTACAAATAATCTCTACTTCGCTTTTCATTGTTTTAGCAATAGGAGTTAAGATTCCTTGACTAGATTGTACAACTCCCATAGAGTTTTCGCAACTTACAAATTGTTCTTTGTCGGACTGTATATCTTTGTCGGTTCTTCCCAAGCAGGGGAGTATCAAGGCTATTTCTCCATGTACTAAATGAGATCGATTCAATTTTGTAGAAACATGAACAGTAAGTCTACAGTTGCTCAGAGCCGTTGCTGTATATTCCGTATCAGGAGAGGCTGAAACAAAATTACCTCCTAGTCCAAAAAAGACTTTTCCTCTTTGTTCATGCATCGCTTTGATCGCAGGGACTGTAGCCAAACCGTGATCACTCTTGAATTGAAAATTGTATCTGGTCGATAAACGATCAATAAATGCCTGAGGAGCGGCTTCCCAAATTCCCATAGTGCGATCTCCTTGCACATTACTATGACCCCTGACAGGACAGGTGCCGCCACCTTCAATTCCAATGGAACCTTTAAGTAGCAGTAGATTCACGACTTCTCGGATATTGTTGACACCATTCCGATGTTGAGTCAGACCCATTGCCCAACAAATGATTATTTTTTTTCTTGAAGCAATTAATTCAACAGCTTTTTCGATGTTTTTTTTGATTATTCCGCTTTCGCGAATGCAATCTTCCAAATCATACGATTTAAGATCATTGATGAATTCTTGGTAGTAAGAAGTATGTTTTTCAATGAATTCTAAGTCAAATATTGAACCTGGACTTTTCTTTTCCTTTTCCAACAAGAGGATCATAATAGCTTTTAACAAAGCCACATCACCGTTGAGTTTGACGGGCAAATGTAGATCCGTGAGTTTGATACCTCCCGTTAACATTCTAAATGGCGACTGTGGATTGGTATACTTGACAAGACCAGCTTCAGGTAGGGGATTGATACTAATAATCTTAGCACCGTTCTCCTTTGATTTTTCCAAAGCTGAGAGCATTCTTGGATGATTGGTGCCTGGATTTTGACCCATCACGATGACCAATTCTGCTTTTTCAAAATCCTCCAATTTTACAGATCCTTTTCCAATCCCTAAGGTTTCTGACAAAGCAACCCCGCTAGATTCGTGGCACATGTTTGAGCAATCAGGTAAATTATTAGTACCAAAGCTTCGAGCAAACAATTGATATAGATAAGCGGCTTCATTTGAAGTTCTTCCAGAAGTATAAAAAATGGCATCATCAGGATCTGCTAAAGCATTCAATTCATTCGCGATAAGCGAAAAAGCCTTTTTCCATTTGATTGGTGTATAGTGAGCACTACCTTTTTTTAAAATATAAGGACGAGTGAGTCTTCCTTGTTTGCCGAGTTCAAAGTCCGTCCATCGTAATAATTCATCAATACTATTCTCTACAAAGAAGGAATCTTTAATCGATTTATTAGTGGCTTCCTCAGCGATCGCTTTTATACCATTTTCACAATATTCTCCGAGTTTTGAACGGTCATCATCCGGATCTGGCCAAGCACAACCGGGACAATCAAAACCACCTTTTTGATTCATTTTAAGGCTTAATTTGATCGCTTGATCTTTGACCATGTATTTTTGAGCATGTAGGAGTGAGGACTTAATCGCCTTAGCACCGACACTATTTTTAGCAGGTTTGCTTGATTTTAGTCCTTCGGATGTTCGTTCGGGGATTATTTTATGTTGTGATGTTTTCTTCTCCATGGTATACATTATACGATTGATCTTTTAAGAATCCAATGAGCGTCAGATCAAATTCTCGCGCTAGCTTAACAGCCAAATTGGTTGGCGCACCAATAGCTGTAACAACCTGAATACCAGTCATTAATGACTTCTGTATTAATTCAAAACTTATACGTCCGCTCAAAAGTAAAATATGATCCGATAGGGGAACCAACTCATTTTGTAGGCATTCTCCTATCAGTTTGTCTAGCGCATTGTGCCTTCCTACATCTTCTTTGAAAGAAACCAGCTTTCCCTTGAGGTCAATTAAGGCCGCAGTATGATTTCCTCCAGTTTGACTGAAAATGCTAGCATTGTGTTCCAATTCATTTTTTAGTCTAGTGATAATATTATGTTTAATAGAAATTTTCTTATTTGTCGTTTGAGGTGGGAGAATGTTGTATAAATGATCAATTGATTCTATTCCGCAAACACCACAACTGGACGTCGAATGAAAATGTCTATTTAAATGCTTCTTATTTTGTACAGCTTTGTTAAGCTTGACAAGGACTTGGTTTCTATTGACTTCTTGTATGGACATTACATGATCAATCGAATTCAGAATTCCTTCACAAAAAAGAAAGCCAAGTGCGAGTTCTTGATCATGACCAGGAGTACGCATGGTTGTGCAGATTTTGATTGAGTTCAAATCATTTGAAGCTTGCAGCAGAATTTCTAAGGGTTCTTCAACAATTAGAGCATCCGGTGAGGCTTTAAATCCGTTGATAGAATTTTTTAATATGGATACATTTTCTATTTGCTTTTCGAATCTCATATGCTGACCAAGATACAAAGAATGGGGAGAGTACTCAGCTGAATCTTCAAAAAGCCTATTTAACATAATATTAATTATAGGCAAGAAGAATAGCCAAAATACTGCAGTATATAGGGATTTCTGTTATAAGCTGGCTAAAACGGCTTTAATTTCAGCGTATGTATATGCTTCTCCCAATATTGCCTTGGCAGCAGCCAATCCTTGTCCAGAAGTTTTTTGAATCGCCATTTTAATCGGATCAATTTTTTCATCAATGACCAAAGCACTCAAAGGAACACGTCCAAAATAAATCAATTGAGCCAAATGATTTTGAATTGAACTATTACTCAAATCTCTTTCTCTTGCAATTTCTGGAATGCTCATACCGGCTTGAAATAATTTTAAAGTTTCCAATTGAGTTTTAGAGGCTGATTTTTTAGCTTTTGCTTGGGCGCTCCGTGTCGAATTTGAACGCATCTTTACGGATTTTGTATTAGTATCCATATTGGATGCTAAATTCTGGGCAGTGCAGTAATCTTTAACAACTTTTAAAAATTGTGGGCCGTATCGTTTGAGTTTGATTTGCCCAAATCCATTTATACGCAATAAATCATTTTCTGTAGTAGGTAGATAATGACAAAGTTCGACCAAGGTCTTATCGGAGAATATCACGTAAGGCGGAACATTTTCTTTTGTCGCCAATCCACGACGGACATCTTTGAGTGCACTCATCAGATCGTGATGTTTGACAACTAAATGATCTTGTGACTTTTTAGCAGTCTGTAATATCGATTCAACTCTAACCAATGAAACTTTTTGCTTATTAAAAAGTACAGCTGTAGCTTTTGTTCCTAGTTTAAGAACTGGAAATTTCAAACCTTCAATCCGTAAATAATCTTCTTCTACAAGATTTCTTATATACGCTTGCCATAAGGCTTTACTTAAATCCTTTCCAACTCCATAGGTTTTTATCCAAGTATGTTCCTCTCGAATTTTTTGACTTTTAGAGCCTCTTAGAAAATCTATAACATAATTGGTACCAAAGCTTTCCTTCAATCGATAAACTGCACTAAGTGCTTTTTGAGCGATTTCTGTACCATCAAAAACATCAAATGTCCTTGTACAATTATCACAATTGTCGCATTGGCCATTATGAGACTCATCAAAATATTTCAATAAATATTGACGTCTACATTTTCGGGTTTCCCCGAATGCAATCATCTTATTAAGTTTGTCATGTAGTACTTCGTTTTGATTGATATCATGTCCTTGATCGATGAAGCCGCGCAAAGTGACAGCGTCTCCCCTGCTAAAAAACAACAGAGCATCACTGGGTAATCCATCTCTACCCGCTCGTCCTGTCTCTTGATAATAGCCTTCGATATTTTTTGGAAGATCCATGTGGACAACAAACCGTACGTTGGATTTATCGATTCCCATTCCAAAAGCAATAGTTGCCACTACGATGTCAATACGATCTTGTATAAATTCTTCTTGTCGTATCATTCGCTGATCCGAACTCAGACCAGCGTGATATGCCGTACTAGAAAAACCATGTTCATTTAAATATTCAGAAATGGACTCAACTGATTTTCGCGAAAGCGCATAAATAATTCCTGATTGACCTCTTTTATCCTTTAAGTAGTCAAGTAAAAGGCTTCGACTATTTTGTTTGACTTGAACCTGATAGTGTATGTTTTCACGATTAAAACTTGAAATAAAAACTTTTTCTAAGCCAATGATCTTGATGATGTCTTCTCGTGTTCTTGAATCTGCAGTCGCCGTAAGAGCCGCAATTGGTACAGTTGGAAAATGTCTCTTAAGGTTTGATAGCTTTCTGTATTCTGGTCTAAAATCATGTCCCCATTGAGAAATACAATGGGCTTCATCAATCGCGATTTGAGAAATATCAATACGTTTTAATTGTTGAATTAAGTAGGAATCATTGGCAAAGAGTCTTTCAGGAGAAACATATAATAATTTGATTTTGCCATCCATGAGCTTATGGAATATCTCATTGGCTTGAGATTCCGAAAGCGTAGAATTTAAAAAATGTGCCTCTACCCCATTCACGCGTAAGGCATCTACTTGATCTTTCATTAAAGCAATCAGTGGAGAAATTACGATACTCGTCCCTTCTAAATAAAGGGCAGGTACTTGATAACAAATAGATTTCCCTCCACCAGTAGGCATGAGAACCAAGGTGTTTTGACCTTCAATTATGCTTTGAACGATTTTTTCTTGATCTCCTCGAAAGGAATCATAACCAAACGTTTCTTTTAATATGTTATGAATGTCATTCAGAACTTTTTTGCTCATAGCAGATTTTATAGATACACGAATCTACATAATAAATACCGTTGCATGATAATTCATAATGGTGGTAGAGAAAAAACTATCATTCGTCTGAACTTCTTGATTCAATTCTGCATTGCCTGCATGTTTGTAGCATGAATTCCAACTTAATATTTTACTAACCATTTAAATTATTAACCATGAAAAACATTAAATCATTTTTGGGCGCCGCTATGTTGTTTGTATTGAGTTTGAATACTTCTTTTGCTTCTGGAATTGATACAGAACCCACGAAAAATTTTGAAACAGAAGTTTCTGATTTGATTAAAGAAATCGACTTAAAGAATTATGAACTAGAGAGTGAATTGATTCATGTCAATTTTTTAATCAATGATAAGAAAGAAATAATCGTACTGTCTACCACCACTGACGCATTGGACGGTGCTATAAAATCAAAATTAAACTACCATACTGTAGAGTCAGATGATATTTCAATGAATAGAAAATATACCATACCAGTTAGAATTAGAATTTAAGTTTTTTACGTTTTGATTTAAAACCGCATTTCGCTCTGATTTGCGGTTTTTTTATGCATTAATTAGTTCACATTTAATTTCATCTGGCAATGGGTTAGTTTTTTGATTGATAGTAAATCCTTTTTCAATAAATAGTTTGCAATTCAACATCCAAAAAGACCAGCCATTGGTGCAACCGTAGTAGTAATTTCGAATCGATTGTTCGTCTGTTGGGATATTGTATTGTTTAAGAACTAATTGACAACCTATTGGATCAGATATGAATTCGATATTAACTTCACCAGCTTGACCAAAACTGAAAGTGATCGATTTGTTTCCTAACACTTCGAGTATTTTTCCTTTTTGCTCTCCTTCCCAACCATGCCATTTCCATCGATAGTTATCCCCTTCTCGAATAATTTCTTGTTTATTTAATATCTCACCATTTCTTTGGAACTCTACTTCTTCTAAAAACCAAGTCTCCAAAGCTACGGTACTAGACCATTGTTGAAACACTTCTTTTGGCTGAGCTTCAATAAACACTCGTCTTGTAAATTGAGACCAATCCAAGTTCATTTTAATTGACATATTGATTGTTTTTATAAAATTACATTCTAATCATTTGATAATCGTTTTTGGGAACTGGAAAGTTTAAATTTGCCCTTAATGATTAGATTAGGAAAATATAACGATTTAGTCGCTTTTCGTATGACTCCACAAGGACTATATCTTGTGGATGAGGATGAAGAAGAAGATGAAGAAATTTTATTGCCCACTAAGTATATTCCAGAAGGGATAAAGCACGGGGATAGGATTACGGTCTTTGTATATCTTGATAATGAGGAACGATTTGTCGCCACAACACTAAAACCAAAAGCTACTCGTCATGAATACGCTTACTTAAGGGTAAAGAGTAATTCCAAATATGGGAGTTTCTTGGATTGGGGAATTAGTAAGGATTTGTTTGTCCCATTCCGAGAACAATTGCAACCGATGGAAGAAGGAGAGGCTTATGTGGTATATATTTATTTAGATGAAGAAACAGATCGCCTTGTGGCAACGAGTAAATTGCGAGGTTTTATTAATCGTGAAAAACCTGAGTTAGAGACTGGTCAAGAGGTTGATATATTGGTCTGGTCAAAGACAGAAATGGGTTTAAAATGTATTATCAATAATGAGTATGAAGGATTGCTTTACGCGAATGAATTATTTGAGAATTTAAAAATCGGATCAAAGAAAAAAGCTTACGTTAAACGGATTAGAGCAGATTTTAAAATCGATTTGACGATGAATAAGATAGGGATCCAACAAATGGAGTCGAGTGCTCAAGCTATTTTGAATTTGTTGGAAAGAAACAATGGTTTTACCCGGATATCAGACAAGAGTGCTCCTGAAGTTATTTATGCAGCATTGGGAATGAGTAAAAAAAATTTTAAAAGAGCTGCTGGTACGTTGTACAAAAATAGACTAATTGAAATCAAGCCTGATGGTTTATATTTAATAAATAAAGAAAATGATTAATTATTCTGAGGCCTTTTTTGAAAGTATAAGTATTCATGGGATTGGATCAAAAGTTGAAAATGAAGGAGTGAAATTTAGTGAAAATGAAACTCCGATCAAGGATGAGACCTTGCGAAATTTGCTTTTGCACTATTTTTTTCAATCATTTAAAACACCTGAGTATTTTGCTTTTAATTTTTCGAATGGTGATCTTAGCCTCAATCCGGTACACCAGTTTGTAGATCAAATTTTTAAGGGGGAACAAGTATTTGAAATCTCAAATTCGATCGCAAAACATCTTTATGATAAATCTAATCATCCAAATATCAAAACAGGAGAATTGATGATTTGTCATGTGCAAGATGTACTGATTGACGATGAAATGTTGGACGCCCTTGTTATCGTAAAATCAGAATCGAAGGATGATTTTATAAAAATCATATCAAAGAATCAATCCTTCGATATCGAACGAGATCAAGGAATATTTGCTGGCAAGCTGGATAAGGCATGTATCGTTTTTAATACAGAAAAGGATTCAGGATATAAACTTTGTATTCTTGATAAAACAAGCTCGCAATCAGATGCTGTTTTTTGGAAGGAAGACTTTTTGAATGTCATCCATCGAAATGATGATTTTCATAAGACCAAAGATTTCATTCAAGCCACAAAAACCTTTATTAAAGATCGATTGAATCCACTGTACGAGATGGATAAAACTGATGAAGCAGCTATATTGAATCGTTCAAAAAAGTTCTTTAATCAAGAGGATGAATTTGATGCCAATCAGTATGCACAAGAAGTCTTTCGGGATGAAAAAGTCACTGAATTATTTTCAGAATACAAAAATGATCTTCGTCAAGAAAGAAAAATCGAATTACCGGATTCATTTGCTGTCTCACAAGCAGCCGTCAAAAATTATTCTAAAGTTTTCAAGAGTGTCATTAAATTGGATAAAAACTTTCATATATATGTGCATGGCGATCGCAATCTAATTGAAAAAGGTACTGACGAACTAGGACGCAAATTTTATAAAGTCTATTACGAAGAGGAGAAGTAAAACTACATAATTGTAAAAACCATTCCAAGAAAATATTTCCTTGGAATGGTATAAGGACTCTATATAAACTGATTTAACCCATCATTGAACCAGCTCCCATTAAAAAGGCAAAAACAATTCCTAGTGCATAGAATCCCAAAACAATGATCATGAAAATTCCCATGAACTTATAACAACTTTTGAGGTTCTTAAAAGAGGCTGATAAGTAACTTTGATCGTTATTGTTTAAAGCGGTTTTCATTTTAGTTGCAAAACGATACAAGTAAAGAATAGGAAAAAAATAGATCAAGGCTATCAGAATGTAAAACACGCCTATTAATCCTCCACCCATTGCACCGAACGGTCCTGCTTCGGGCATTTCAGACATCATAGCACCCATAAAAACACTTATAAATAAAGCCATGATGACAAGGAATCCCAACATGACAAATCCGACAATAGATAAAAATTTTGCCCATTTGGCCGTTTCTTGTAAAAACATTCTAACGTCATGAGTGATCACTAAGTCATCAAAATTATCTACATCGTTAATTGAAATATCATTTTCCATAAAAGTTAGGTTTTGGTTTTTTAAGATATGAACTAGTCAACTCTAATCTTAAAAATTATGTTATTGTTCAATATTGAATGATCTCAAATTGATGAAAATAATCTATAAATTAAAATAAATCATATAAAAGTAGTTTCTTAGGATTTCTACCCTACTCCCTCACAACTTTTTAAAGTTTTACCAGCTTGAACGTTTTGTATGTACCACCTTCTGTAATTAATTTCAAGAAATACAAACCACTTGCTTCAGTATTCAGCGAAAGCTGCTCATCAATAAAATCAGTCCGATTAATTTTTCCTTTTGTAATGAGTTTTCCCTTACTATTCAGTAATTCTAATTGCAGACTTTGTTTTAGAGGCATTTTCCCTGCAATATTAAATTCTCCATGACTTGGGTTGGGATAGATTTGAATTTGGGAAAGGTCACTATTTAGTTGTTCATTCACCGAAGTTGATAAATTAAAATCAATCCAATTTAGATTGAATGGCGACTGTGTTATTATAACCCGCATTGTATATCTTCCTTCCGGGAGTTGTAAAGTTTCGCTAGTCGTTGCCCAATTTTGCCATCCACCAGTAGAAGAAAAAGTTCTTGTCGTAAGGTCTTCGATGTTTCCTTCCCTATCGATTAACTGAATCTTAAGTTGTCCATTTCCAAATAGGGCGGCAGTTCGATAGTCAACTTCATAATTTCCCGAAGTTGTGATATTAATTTCATAATCCAAATAGTCTCCTGGATCTAGAAATGCAATGTTTTGACCACCGCCGATATCTGTACAATCTTCAAGAGAGACTCCGAGCTGGAAGTCATAATCTTCTGCTTCTATCCTACCTGGGATCTGATGAACAAATTCCAATGTGTTTTTAACGTTCTCCAAATTGAAAGTATTGAGCAAGGTCCCGTCTGTTGCGATTACTTGATTTCCTGAATATGAAATTGTGATATCATCAGTTGATTTAAGAATAAAATCCAAATCAAATTGTATGATCCGATTGTTGTCTGCATTACTTGAAATACTGATGATCGGGATTTCATTACCATTCACAAATATTTTAAAATCGCTAATACTGGCGTTCAAAGGAGTCTCTAAAAATTTATTTGTATTCATTTGAATACTGTATTCATCGATGGTTTGAGCCCCGACAAATTCAGTAGCAAGAGACTGAATGTCCGTCTCGGATTCTATAAATTCAAAACTGCTTATATTGAAGCCAGCCTGATCAACATAAAACCGAATTTTCTGATCACTCTCATCTAAAATAACATTTTGGATAATGGAGGTTTCCCAGTTTTGCCATCCTCCGCTTGGTGGAATAAAGAAACTTGGACATATTGCAGCACCATCACTTTCAAAATGCAATCGCCCGCCAGAACCACCAGATGAAGCCCTTAAGTGTATATCATATACGCCACTTATGGCGATATCCACTTCATATTGCATCCACTCGTCTGTATCTAAAAATCCCACATTGTAGCCATTGGTATTGATGTTATCATCACATCTTTCGATATCAACACCATCGTTTCTGTAACTCCATCCTGTATTCCAAGGAGTAAAGTTTCCAGTAGAAACTTGATAATTTCCAGATTCAATATCA
>JAHDCZ010000146.1 GCA_020629615.1 Saprospiraceae bacterium | reverse complement strand
TTGAACACATCAATGAAATCGATGAAGACTTAATCTTAGCTTATGCTCATGAGGCAATTCAAAATCAAATAGACGGAAAAGAAATCAAACCCAATCGCACGAGACGTCCAGTAATCATTCCAGACTTATTGCAAAACCAACTGAACATAGATCAAGTGCTCCAAGAAAAATTTGAAAAATTCACGCTAGGAAATCAAAGAGATTTTGCAGAATATATAGAAACTGCAAAGAGGAACACTACCAAATTGAAACGCATAGAAAAGATTATACCGATGATTAAAGATGGTGTAGGATTGAACGATAAGTATAAAAAATAACCTGTGAAAACATATTCATCGCTTCCAAATTTTAGACTCGATCGTTCAATCGATTTATTAAAACATCTTGATCCTTCTATTCAAGATTTTCATGAACTGATTCAATATCTCCATCAATTAAATTATCGTAGAATCAGCGATCGAGAAAATCTAGAAAACATATTTATTGAACAATGTGCTACGTGTAGCACTAAACACGCTCTCATAAAAACAGTGGTGGATGCCCACCGATCCTTTGATATTCAATTGATCATTGCTATTTACAAAATGGATCAATTTAATACTCCTGGAATCGGTGACATCCTAACAAAAAATAGAATAAAATACCTACCTGAAGCTCATTGCTACTTAAAATATCAGAACAAACGATATGACTTCACTTTTCCAGATTCTGATATCCAATCCTTGAGTACAGATATTCTTCAAGAAACAAGTATTCTTCCAGATCAAATTGGAGCATTTAAAATAGCTCATCATCAGGCGTTTCTAGAAGAGTGGATTCAGACTCATGACATTGACTATGATTTGGATGAATTATGGTCCATTCGGGAATCATGTATCTTAGCTCTTAGCAATTCTTAAAAAAGTAAATTTTAATCATCCGTAATTTGTATACCTGATTTTTTGCGCTTTCCTAATCTGTATTTTAAACCAAATAAGACATACTGATTCAAGGTATTGAAAGAAGTTTCGTTTAAGGAATTAATGCCTCCTCTTCGGGTTAAACCAATATTCTGATTTAACAGATCAAAGACGGATAATTCAAATGCCAGTCTACCAGACAATAAGTCTTTCCTTATTTTAATATTCATCAAATTAAAACTCTGCGCTTCGGAAAATTGCTCACTTGAATATCTTTTATGATCAAAGGACCCCGAAACAGTAAAGCCTTTTGACAAGAAAAAATCCCATTCGATAAATAAATCGTAATTAAAAAATTGTTGATTAAAGGAGGAGTTCACTTCATAGTTACGAGTATTGAAATCAAACCGAATACCTGCAGCAATATCCACATGATCTTTTTTCCGATTTTCAAAAGTCAAGCTCACATTGGTATTGCTCTCATTGACTTGGCTCGCAAGATCGTTGAGATATGTTTCATATTGTGTAAAACCTAATCTGGAGCTCATACGGTATTTTATCCCTAATTTTCGAAGTGGCTGAGCCCATGATAAATACCCCGTATATGATAAAAACGCGTCAGAATTAATAGGTCTAATTACTCGAGTAAAATCTTCTAGAACATTGACTTCATTAATAATTCTATTTTTGGTACGCCTTATATTGAAATTGGCAAACAAGCTCCTAAAATTGAATCGATCAATATAATTATAAGCCAATCTAATATTGTGCTGATATTCAGGAATCAATTCTGGATTTCCAAGAATCAATATATTCGGATTACTATTATCAGGCAGCGGCATCAGCTGATTCAATCGAGGAGCGAAAATATCGGTATCGTAATTGATTGAGAGATTCTGAGATCTTCCGAGCTCATAATCAAAATCAAAAAGTGGTAAAAAGTGATTGTACCGATCTTCGAATCGACTTTGCCCTTCTCCGATGATTCCTTGAAGTGAAGTAGATTGTAAATTAAATCCTAGGTTGATTTTTGCTTTCTTTCCATTGTTTCTCACACTAAGGCCAGTCCTGTGCAAATTTAAACGCTTTTGATAATTCGAAGATAAACTATCGTTAAATACCTCCAATTGATTTGTAAGATCATAAAAATCCTTTATCGGCTTTTCTCTGTTTGCTTGATACTCATAATTAATGCTTAAATATTTTTTAGCCCCAACTGGTTCGGTAAACGAGACTGAAGAACCAAAACTTCGCTCACTATTCATGTAATATTGATTTTGATCCAATCTGGTGTTCCATTGATTAAAAAAATAATCACTTAGTACATCTTGCCTTTCATCATAGGCCGCATCGGAATAAGAAGTGCTAGCAACCAAACTTCTTCCCTTACGCAAAAATTTCTTTCTAAGTTGCACCTTTCCTTCATATCCCAATTGATTTTCATTGATATTATAATTTCTTATTGTTCTAGATTGAAGCATAGAAGAAGCATAGATTGTCCGACCACTTTGTATATCTTGCTGAACTAGTCCTCTCAGATTGTTTGTCAAAACAAATTGCCACAATGGATTAGGCTTGTAATCTAGTTTGGTATTCAATCTTTGGTTTGAATTTTTGGAATTGCTAAAGCTTGTATCAATTGATTCGTACTCCAAAGCCTGAGTAAATTGCTGTGAATTACTGAACTCATTCACATCAGTTTTCTTTTGAGAATAAAAATAATTACTCGTCCATTTTAATTTATTAGAGAAATCATAATTAAAGTTTAATCCAGCGGCATGATTTTGATTTAATCCTCTTGGAACAATCTGTTGACCACCAAAAGCGCCACCAAAATTTATGACACCATTCGAATTGGACATTGCATTACTCAATCCTCCCATAAATCCGATATAATCATTAAAAGAAAAAGCTTGTTCATTAATATTATTTGATGCGCCTAATATTGAGGCTTGCATAGAAGGACTGAATCGATTATAATTCAATTTTGTTTTATAACGCTCACTAGATCCAGCTGCAATTTCAAGATTTCCAAAACCACCATTTTTATAATCTTCCTTTAACTTTAAGTTTAGCGCCTTTTCTTCTTGGCCATCATCAACTCCTGTAAATTCTGCCATTTCCGACTGCTTATCATAAACTTCCACTTTATCTACAGCCTCTGCTTCCAGATTTTGTGTTGCTATTTTAGGGTCATCACCAAAAAACTCTTTACCATCAACTAGTACTTTGTTTACATCTTCTCCTTGTGCTTTGATAGAACCGTCACGAGCGACTTCAATACCAGGCATTTTACGAAGTAAATCTTCAACAGATGCTCCGGGTTTGGTTTTAAAAGCTGAGGCATTATATGTTATGGTATCTCCTCTAATCCCCATTGGGATATGTTCTGCTTTTATGGTCACCTCTTGTAAAACCTCATTTGATGGAGACATTTTAATTTCTTCGGTAAGAAAAGAACTGCTGTCATCCTCTATTGAGATATTAAGACTTTGATTGGCATATGAGACATAAGAAATTTGGAGAATATATTCCCCAAGCTCAACATCCTCAATTTCAAAATTACCGGCGGCATTACTTAATGCAAAATTGATCATGGATGAATCAATGGCATCCAGCAAAACGACTGTTGCACCAATCATTCCATTTTGGTTTTCATCGATCACAGTTCCTTTAACAGAAACTTGAGCAGACAATTGAAGACATAGCAATCCCAGGAAACCACAGGTTAACAGAAGATTTTTCATAATAAGATTAGTTAGAAATTAAAGATTTAGTTACCAATAATAATGCTCCTTCCACCCATCATCTCTTCCATTTCTTTTGTTTTTTCTTCTACAATTTTTTTGTATTCCTCTTGCGTAACTTTTTGTCCTTTGGAAGGAATTTTAATGTCAGAACTCACATCTTTCAGGACTATTTCGGTAGCCATGATTTCCAATTTTTTATCCGCTGTAGACAACATGAGTATAGCACCAGGTAACAAGCCATAATGAGAAGGTCCAACTTGCGTTGAAATTTCTGGTGTAAACCAAGCAATAACTTCCTGATCTTCTTCATCTATCATGACTGCTTTCTGACATTCATATCCAAGGTATTTAATTTTTTCACCAGATAAGCGCCATTTAGCTCTTTCGATTTTTTCTATAATTCTAAATTCTTTGCCCATAAATCCTGTTTGGTGCACTGTCTTTTTTTCCGAAATATTGGTGTACAAAATATCATCCGTCTCGGATTGTTGAATGACAATTTTAATCGAACCATCATCACTGGACATTTCTTGATCCGTGTTTTCGTTTTCTGCCGCATCTTTATATACAGATTCATTTTTAGTAAAAAGTAAGTCCTTGTAAACCGTTTGAGATTCTGGAAACATTCCTTGCAAATCAATCCCATCTGGCAGATCCATTTGAATGTCCAATTTGATAGTTTCCTTATACTTTATTTGTCCAGAATCCTGAGCTTGAACGAATAACATTGAGAAGCATAGTCCGATTGCAATAATAATATTTTTCATGTTTTAAGTATTTTGTTATTCCAAAGGTATGTGCTAATCAAAGTAAACTAGGTTAAGCAATCTAGAATTAAGGTTAATTAAGGTTAATGAAAGCATAAGTGACTCTCGTTTCGTAGTATCTTTGTACATAAGATGTTACACAATAGAAATTTATTCCCATTTTTTATCGGCTTAAGCCTAATATGTTTGGCTGGATTTTTAACGGTTTGGAACTGGAAAACCTATAAGAATGAGTATGATCAACTTAAAAAAAGTCTCGATTATCAATTACAATTAACACAAGGTGAAATCAGAGATTCTATATTATTCACTTTCGTAAACATGACACGGGATTCCTTTCCCAATCAGCAGTTGACCATAGACACGATAAATTATCAAAGTCATTTTTCATCTATGACTGCGATTGTTGATCTGGAACAAAATAGTACGCATTCAGACCTAAAGATTATTCAAAGTCCTGAAAGTTTTAAGGTACAAACAAATGATCCATGTTTTGATGCTTCGAGTATAAAGCTTGATGGTGAACGTATTATTACGATTTTACGAGATACCATTCGAGAGATCTCAAAAAGTGATCAAAAAGTCACCACTCGTCTTGTCGAAAAATTGGACAATGAAGGATTACCGATTCAATTTGAAATCGCCTTTGTTCAAGATAGCATTGAAAGAAAACAACTTTCTCTTCCGTTTCAGAAAAATCCATTCGACGAAAGTCAGTCAGAAATTGTTTTCTCTAACTATAAATGGTATTTAGTTAAAAAAGTGCTTCCTTCTTTTTTATTTAGTCTTGTTCTATTTTCGCTTGTCTGTATTACTTTTTGGACTCTGTACCATTCCAAAATGAAACAACAACGAATCATGGCAATCAAAAATGAATTTGTGAGTAATATGACTCATGAGCTAAAAACTCCAATATCAACCATATCCGTTGCTTTAGAAGCGATGACTGGATTTGGTATCGATCAAGACCCTAAGCGAACACGAGAATATATTGACATTTCGAAACATGAATTAAAAAGATTAAACATTTTAGTTGACAAAGTATTGAAAATGTCATCATTTGAAAATGACGAGGTCCCTATGAACATGGAAAAAATCGAACTAAAGGGACTGATCGAAAACATTCAAAATTCGATGCAATTACATTTAGAAAACAATAGGGTCAATTTAAAATTCGAGGCAAACAAAGATGAATTCTTCGTGGATGCCGACGCTGTACATTTGACCAATGTACTTTATAATTTGATTGACAATGCGATCAAATATTCGGATGAAAATCCGGCAATAAAAATAACGCTTCAAGATTTAGGAAGAACGATAGAAATAAGAATACAAGATGAAGGAATAGGAATACCAAAAGAATATCAAGATAAAATTTTCGATCGTTTTTTTAGAGTTCCTAGCAACGACAGACATAATGTTAAAGGATACGGATTGGGTTTACACTATGTTCATAAAATAATCAAAAGACATCATGGAAATATCACTTTAAAAAGCGAATTAAATCAAGGAACAGAATTTATCATAGAATTCCCAAAAGCCTAAATTATGATCAAAATTCTATATATAGAAGACGAACCGTTTTTGGCTAAGATTGTAAAAGAAAGTTTAGAAAGTAGGTCTTTTGATGTCTTTCATTTTGAAAATGGAAAAGATATTGAGAACATTTTTGTACAAGTTAAGCCACAGATATGCATCTTAGACATTATGCTACCAT
>JAHDCZ010000145.1 GCA_020629615.1 Saprospiraceae bacterium | reverse complement strand
TGTCAAATGCTTCGGGATAATCAAATTTTAGATCTCCTAAAATGGAGGTAATGCTTTGTAGCAATTGAGCTCTCGAAGCACGAAGATTTGCAAGATATTCATCATTATCAATGGAGATCATGACGTCTCCTTCATTAAAATAAATTCCTGATCGAAAAGGGCGATCTCCTCCTTCAAAAACACCTTGTGTCCTACTCACAATATCAATTTTATTCTTCGCTGTCAGTGTCCCATTCGAACGAATCGTTACAGAAGAGTTTTTCAACTCAACTGACGTATAGATCACATTGGTTACTTTGATTCTATTATTTTGCTCGGGTTGTTTCTTGCTAGATTTTAGGATACCTGAATAGTATGCAGCAGCAATGATCATCAAAATTCCGATGATGGATGAAATGATTCGCTGTCTTAAGCGTGGATGGTTCATTCTTTATATATTTAGTCATCATGGAGCAGTACTTAATACTTTCAATTTTGTTCTGATCCCATGCACTTGTTTTCAATCCTCCAAATAACAATCTCTTCGATTAAAAGTTGTTTTGATTGAAGGTTGATGAAAATAATTAAGCTTTAAAATATAAAGGAACTGAAAACTCTGGACTATTTGGTCATTATTAAAGGTGATATTGATACTTGAAAGCGGGTGAATATAAAATAGAAAGAATCATTCTCAAATCCAACTTGACTGTGATTCCAGTCGTAGTCTGAAAATTTTGAAAATTCGAATAATTTTAGAGAAATACTGTAATTTTAAATTTAAACGTAAAGGCCTGTTTTATGAAAGTCACTACTGAAAAAAATGAACAAGTAGCCAACATGATCTTTGGATCGATCTATCCTCATTACTTAAATCGAATCATCAAAAATGGTCGAACCAAAGAAGAACTCGATCAAGTCATTACTTGGTTCACTGGTTTTGATCAGGACACCTTGCAACACCTCATTGATGAAAAAGTAAGCTTCAGAAGTTTTTTTGAAAAAGCTACTATCCATCCTAACGAGTTTATGATCAAGGGCGTGGTATGTGGATATCGCATTGAAGAAATTGAAGACGAGTTTATATTGTACAAACAATGCCGACAAATGGAAAAGCTCATTGATGAACTAGCCAAAGGTCGAAAAATGGAGAAAATTTTGCGCCAAGAAAAAGAAACAAAATAATGATAGGTTCCAGACGTATCATCAATCGTCTTGCAAACATTGAGACCAAGCGTTATATTTCCAGTAAGATCAAGTATACGCACTAGTACATTTAATATCTGTATGAATCAAATCAGAATAACAGAAATTACAGAACTACACTTTAATGATTTCCTTGAGTATTTAAAGAAGCACCTGTCCGAAAATGGAGATAACAATGTTTTTTATCTTCCTTTAAGTAAAGAGCAATCTGCCTTCAATAAAGATTGGGAGACCAAGTTTAAAATGGGGACAAATACGAAAATGTTTGAAAGTGGATGGCGAAAACTTTGGATTGCTATAAATCACGACAACCAAATTGTTGGACATGCTGATATTCGTTCACGTAAAGAATTGAATACTGAACATAGGGTCTTGCTCGGGATGGGAACAGACATCAATTTTAGAAACTTAAAAATCGGTCAACACTTATTAAAATTCGTCATCAACTATTGCAAAAATAACCCTCAAATTAGCTGGATAGATTTAGAAGTCTTAGCCAATAATACGCCAGCAATTAGAATTTATGAAAAAATGGAATTTAAACTTCTGAGTCATGTTATGGATATGTTCAGAATAAACTACCAATCGTTCGATTATAAGTTTATGAGCCTAAACGTTGATTCATAAAATACTAAAACAAGATCTTATCAAATCTATTCTCAGAATCAAAAAACTCTTCACTTTTGTAAACCCTGTGACAAGGATAAATTTTATCCTCTTTTTATGTCTTATTACAATTAGAATTATACAAATTTGAGTAAATACCAAAGAAATGAATGTATTCTAATATTCTTTGGACAATCTAACTTGAATGAAAAAAAGCATTTACTTTTTGAGTATTATTATTTTGTGCTCTACGTATAGCAATGTATTAAACGCTCAAAAAATTATTCGTGCCTATGTCATCGATCAATCCACAAAAGAATCGATACCCTATGCACATATAATCAAGACTATCGATAATTCTGGAACGATTACCAACGATGATGGTTACTTTGAAATTAATTGCTCTAAAAAAGACACAATAAAAATATCCTTCCTGGGATACCAGGATAAATTTTTCTCTGCTGATGAAATATCAGACAATGCAAGGATTGAACTAACTCAATCGACAGCCACCCTTGACCAAGTCACGGTTTTTGCGAACAACGATTTTTTGTATGATATTGTCCATGACTTAAAGAAAAAAATCAGGAAAGAAAAACATGTGTCCAAAAGCAAAGCATATCTATTCACAAGTTCGAAAAACGATACTCAAACTCTTGAAGTTTCTGAACTCTACTACAATGCCTCCACCAAAAATGCAAGCATTGAATCCTTGGTGTACAAAAACGGACAATCCAATGTTTTACAAACATCTAGTGGGGGTTACTTCATTAATATTAACATTAGCAAATCGATTTCTATGTATTCCTTGTTGGATAGTCACGATATATTTCCAACAAATCCTCTCGAACTATCCAAACGAAAATTAAAGAAGTTTTATACGCTAGAGATCGCTAACCGAATTGATGACCTTATCGAAATTAAATTTACTCCTAAAAAAGATCGCAAAAATCTATTTTCAGGAAGCATGTGGGTTCATACCAATATAAATGTTTTAAAAAAAATCGAGTTATTTTCTGATGGCCGCGGAAATAAACTTTTTGAAGGCTTACATGTAATCGATATTAATAAGATTAAATTTTCACTTATTCTTTCTTACGAGACACAACAAAATCGTAGCCAATTAAATTTCATTAAACTAAATTATATTGCAGAAGTATCAAATCACCTGGATGAGAATTTTCAAGTCAACACAGAATCCATTCTTCATCTCTATGACTACAACGATCAATTTATTGTACCCAAAATAGAATACCCCGAAAAAATATCTGATTACCGTTTGATGACCATTAACCCAGATACAATTATTTGGAACAGCTTAAAAAAACAAAATCAAATTAAACTTTCCAAACAACAAAAAGAACTGCTGGAGAATATAAAATTGAATGGAAAAAATTTCAAAGAAATGATTCCGAATAGAGAGAATTTTTTTGAAAGCACATACGAGCAATGGTCTTCCAACAATAGAATACTTTTGAAAAAAAACACTAAAAAAGTTCGATTAGAAAATAGTCATGATTTCAAAAAACGTATAGCGAAAACTAATTTCTTGTCGGACAAATTAGAGATAGAAACAGTCTTATATTTAGATATACTAGAAACCAAAGATGGCTTCTTATTAGAATCCAGCGCAATTATAGATCCATACAAATCTTTCAATTATATAGAAGTTGATGAAGCTTTATTGGCTTACGCGAATATTTACTTTGATTTAGCCGAGCATTTTCGCAGAAAATTAATGAACGAATTAGAAGCTCAGGATCATTCTATAAAAGAGATCGAAGAAATCTATAAAAAGATAAATAAGGAATTATCAGTATGGCAGGACGAACTAAAAAAAGAAGCGTTTGCCGGAAGAAACTTGGAAAAGTTAAAAGAATGGAATACCCTAATTGTAGATGAACTTGGTATTAATAATTTTGATTTATTTAATATAACTCAGTAGAACATTCCCAAAAAACATCTGTCTAGATTACAGATTTTGAACTACCTTCTCCATCCTATTTACCAAATCCCTAATCTCCGTTTCCTTGAAAGAAGCAAAACCAATTCGAATATAATTATGTCCTTGATTCGCAAGATCATAGCGGCGCCAATTTCCAATGTCCACTTTCTGTTCTTCAGCCTTCGATGAAAATTCATCCCAGGTGTATTTTGGATTCAATTTAATCCAGACCGCCATTCCACCGGCAGGGATTTCAAATTCAAAAATATCGCTTAATCTATCTTTTAATAGTTGACAAAAAAGATCACGTCGCTGTTGATATATTTTTAATATTTTGCGAATATGTCGATCTAAATCTCCAGACTTAATAAAACTAGCAAAGGTCATTTCCAACAGAGCATCACCTTGTCTATCGATAAATCCTCGAAGCTTGGCCGCTTCATCTACAAATTCTTTAGAAGCGATTAAATATCCTATCCTAAAAACTGGGGCAACCGTTTTGCAAAGCGAACCAATGTATATCACATTTTGGTTAGAATCATGACTAGCAAGAGGTAAAATTGGTGCGTGGTTATAATTAAAATCATAGTCGTAATCATCTTCAATAACGGCAAAATTATGTTGCTGTGCTAGATTCAAAAGATGTAATCTTCTTTTGGCCGAAAGGGTTACTGTCGTAGGATGATGGTGATGTGAGGTTACGAAAACAGCTTTAATTTTTTGTTTTCGACATAAGGTTTCAATTTCCTCAGTAAGCATTCCGTGATCATCAACAGATACTCGTAAAAGCTTTGCATTCTGATTCATGAAACTATGATCAGCTGAAGCATAATTGGTCTTTCCCACAACGATCACATCATCACTTTTAAGTAATAATTTTGAAGATAGCCAGATGCCCATTTGACTACCTCTTGTGATCAAAATATTCTCCTTTTTTACATTTAGGCCGCGCGTTGAATTTAAATATTTCACGAGAACGTTCCGCAAGTCATCATTCCCATAAGTCGTCCCATAGGATAGATGATCAAAGACATTTTTCTTAGAGGCAATTCTTCGGTAGGTTCTTGCGATTTCGTCTAAAGGAGTTAAGCGAGCATCTGAAATGCCATCATTGATGTAAATTACATCTTTTTCCTTTTTAAATTTTTTCTGAGTTAAATTGGAATTCCTGTAAAATGGAAAACCTGATCGCATTTCCTTTCCTTGAACGACATCATTCTTTAACATCTGTAACTTTAATACAGGTAAATTTCGATGTACAAAAGTTCCTTTCTTGGGTATACTTTCAAGCCAACCCTGCAGTAATAATTCATCATAGCATGCAACGATCGTTTTTCGATGTACTTTCAATTGTGTTGCTAAGGTTCGACTTCCTGGCAATTTAGCATTAGGCTTTAAAATTTGAAGCTTGATGAGTTGAATGATTTGATTTGCTAGTTGCAAATACAAGGCTTGATTACTATTACGATCAAAAACTATGCTGGTGCTCCAAGGAAACATCTGGACTATCGTTTATATCAATTCTGGACGATTAATGTAGTCCATAAATGTACTACCTTTGATTTGAAAAATTTAATTAATGTAAATGAATTTTGATCATGTTAGAAATAAGACCCAGTTGTGAACACTGTGATAAAGATTTGCCTAACACTTCGACCGAAGCCATGATTTGCTCTTTTGAGTGTACCTATTGCATTGATTGTGCGATCAATATTTTTAAAAATGTGTGTCCAAGCTGCTCAGGAAATTTTGTACCCCGTCCTATTCGACCTGCTGCAGAGATCAAACTGCATCCAGCTTCAACTCTTAGAATATTTAAACCCAAAAATTCGGCGAAAGCCATTACAAACACATTGAAACACAAAAACATTCCTCCTTCTCAAAGATAGTGCATGAGCAATTTAACCATCGATATAATCGGCTATACTGGATTGGTCATTAACCTTTATTCTATGTCTACCAAAGGAGAATATAAGCTTCGACTTTACTCTTTACTTGCTAATCTAATCTACATTTTCTATGGGCTATTACTTCAAGCATTTCCAATTGTCGTAGGATGTTCGATTGCTTTGGTATTGCACCTCTATCGTATTAAATCATTAAAAAGATTTCAGGCACCCCATGATTAACATTAAAAAAGTAAATCCGTCGCAAATTAATCTGCTAGCTGACATAGCTAAAAACACCTATGTGGAATCACATGGTCACTATATCCAAAACACTAATGATCTTGAAGCTTATATTCGAAAAGCTTTTTCTAAAAATCAAATTGAAAAAGAGTTTAATGATCCTAAAAATATATTCTACTTCATATACAAAGAAAACAAAGCGATGGGATATGCCAAGATCGTCTTAAATGCATTCCACGAAAGTGTGAAAAATCAAAAATCATGTCGCCTTGAGCGCATCTA
>JAHDCZ010000144.1 GCA_020629615.1 Saprospiraceae bacterium | reverse complement strand
GAAGAAATCAAACTGATTATTTCACCAGTATAGTAAGTAGAGGGTTTAAACTCAAATCGAATTTCATGAGATCCCGAAGGGATTTTCATAGCTCTTAAGGCATAGTTTGCTCGGATGTGATCTACAGGCTTTCCATCAATATAAGCATTCCATCCTTTATCGGGTCCGTACCACATTTCGGAAAAGATAGCTAACTGATCCGAATTCGAGTTTGATTTATAAATCATCTCATCAGGACTATATTTTGTTAGTTCGATTGAACCATTTTTTTCTGGATCAAATCCTTCCACATAAGCTGTAAATTCTTGATGAACTATGGCCTCACCTAGAGGATCAAAATCATTTAATGCATCAATTTCTTCATTGGCGGAACTCACAAGTTTTATGGTGTTGATAAACCACGCATTGCCTAAGGCTGCCGGATTCATTTGAACCGCAGGTTGATTGTTATTGTCCGGCACAATGTAATATCGCGTGTTTAACATATTTAGGACTTTTTGATTTCCTTGCTGAATGTGCCTGTCAATTAAATCCTGAATTCGCTGTAACTTGGCAGCGTGCATACCCCCTACTGTTTTATGATAGTACGAAGATGTACTGGAGTTAAAGGTGTTAATTGTTAAATCATGAACTCTATAATGTGGATTAGGGTCTGCCAAAATTTGCTGATCAACCGGACGCAATTGGAAGTTTGACTTATATTTTCTTTCCGCCACAAAATTGTCATTATTGATATAACGCTTATCCATTGTAATCAAATCGAATACACACAATACCGCGATAATTCCCAGAACAACAGATGGTTTTATTTTATTAGAAAGGTAGAACCAAATGGCTGCAAAGGTCATTAAAATCAAAGCGGTCGTTCTTAAGCTACTCCTTTTGAGCATGTCACCTCGATCTTTCATCAATGCATCTACATCATAACCCGCTTGAGCCAAACGACCATCAGAAGATCCCGTCATATCGAAAAAGGAAGGACCAACAAATCCCAGAATTAAAGTAAAGACTACAAAACCACCTCCGATATAAATCAAAAATTTCTTAACTTTTTCATGGTCAATATCCGTATATAAAATCTTGTGCAGAGCATAAAAGCCCAATATAGGAATGATCACTGCTGTAACACTTAATACTGAATTAGGAGTTCTAAACTTATTGTATAAAGGCAAATAATCAAAGATTAATTGATTGAACCAAGCCAAATTACTTCCTAAAGAAAACAAGAAAGTTAGAGCTACTGCACTTCCGATCCACCACTTCAATTTTCCATCAACCAAAGCCAAGCCCATTACAAAAAGAAAGAAAACAATCGCCCCGAAGTAAATTGGACCGCTCGTACTTGGTAACGATCCCCAGTAGGTAGGCATAGGGACGGATCCCCGGATACTAGCACCTTTCTTTTTTAAATCCTTTACCACATTTGAAGTCACGGGCAACATTTCTCCGGAACTTCCACCAACAACCATCGGAATATAACTGGCTAACAAATCTTCCCAACCATTGCTCCAAGTCATCGCATACTCAAAGGATAAACCTTCCGAAGAAGAACTACTAAAACTATCTGTTTTTTCTAAAATCGGTTTACCTCTCATGGTATCTTGACCATACTCATAGGTTGTCCATAATTTTGAAGCTGTCGAACCTGCACCTAATATCACTCCTGTGATCAGAACAGCTGCCGTAATACCAATGTGACGATAATCGCTTTCTCTCAAAGCTTGTATAAAGTACATCATGAAAAGAATACCTAAAACAATTCCGAGATAATAGGTCATTTGAAAGTGATTAAAGGTCATACTGAGCGCAAAACCCAAACCAAAAACAACTCCTCCAGAAAGGTATTTCTTCTTAAAAACCATTAATAAGCCCGCAATAATCATGGGACTGATCATAATTACTGCCACTTTGGTAACATGCCCTGCATGGTATAAAACTATATTATTGGTCGTGAATGCAAAACAGAACGCTGCCAATATTCCAATCCATGGTCGAACGCCTAGAGAAATCATCAAAATATAGAAGCAAATCATTCCCATTATGAAAAAGCCGATAGGCTTCGACATTCCCATAAAGAGCAATCGAGAAAATGGAATGATCAAATTATTGCCTTGAGGGGCTGATATTTGATAGGTTGGCATTCCTCCAAACATAGAATTTGTCCATAAGGGACGCTTTCCGGTTTTTTCCTCATAGTCCATAGATTCTTTCGCCATACCCTCGTAAGTCAAATAATCTCCTTGTTCCAACTTTTTCCCTTCCAACTGCGGAGCGAAATAAATTATGGAAACAATTACTGCCAATACGATGGCTAAGAGGTGCGGAAGTACTTTTTTCAATAGATCGTTCATATGTGTATTCAAATCTGGAGAATGACATGCCGTATGTCAAAATAACATATACAAATTTAATTAATTTGATGGATTAATGAATTCAAAAATCTATTCCCTGATCAAAGGCATCAAGAGGACAATGATTCTAAAGTGACTATTTATATATTTTTACAATCCTTTCATTTGGTTTGACATAAGCTCGGTACATCCCTTCCGTATTAAAAGGCATAGAAATATTGCCATTTTTATCCAAGATGATTGCTCCACCTGACCCTCCTACTGATTTCAATTTTTTCATAATAACTTCTTCTCCAGCTTGATGAGCATCAAAACCTTTATATTCTATCAAAGCAGATATATCATGAGCCACTGCCCATCGAATAAAGAATTCTCCATGACCTGTACAAGAAACACCGCATGTCTTATTATTAGCATAAGTACCTGCGCCTAATATTGGAGAATCACCTATCCGATCGTATCGCTTGTTTGTCATTCCTCCTGTAGATGTGCCTGCTGCTATATCTCCGTTTTTGTCAAGTGCCACTACCCCAACGGTACCAAATTTATAATCTTGACTTTCGTCGAATGAGCCCATGGCCTTTGATTCTCTTTCTTTTGCGTTCTGCAATGAACGCCATCTGTTTTCGGTATGGAAATAAGTAGGATTTACTGTTTCCAATCCAATCTCCACGGCAAATTGTTCCGCTCCTTTTCCAGAGAGCATGACATGATCTGATTGTTCCATGACAGCTCGAGCAGCAGAGATTGGGTTTTTTACATTTCCGATTCCTGCAACTGCTCCCGCATTTAAATCATTGCCTGTCATAATTGAAGCATCGAGAGAATTTCTACCATCGTTTGTAAATACCGCACCTTTTCCAGCATTAAATAAAGGAGTATCTTCCAAATATTTTATCGTCTGTTCTACAGCATCTAAACTTGATCCTCCACTTTTCAAAATCTCTTCTCCCTTGTTTAAGGCAATATTCAGAGCCGCTAGGTATTCCTTTTCTTTGTCTTCACTCATGTTCTTCTTAAGAATAGTGCCTGCTCCCCCATGTAAAACCAATGCATATTCGGGAGGAGGACTAAGTACTTTCTTTTCAGAATCTATAGTTGTTTGGTCACTTTTAGATTCGGCGCAAGCAAAAAAAAGAAAACAAACCAAGACTAAAATTGAATACGCTTTATACATTACTTAAACATTATATTTTTCTTTAATCAAGATTCTTGTCTTTTTCAATTGACCTTTTTGTCCTTCGGTCAATGATTGGTAATTCCGGTTGATTTTAAAACTATGCATCCACTCAGTATATAGAAAATACCAATAACCCAAAAGAGCAAATATCAGAATTCCCCACGTCCAGTAGCCGATGGTAAGGACTCCGATTAAGCTCATTATCAAATAATAAAGAGGGAAAAAGACCGAGCTACCAGCAAACAGAATACTAGTCCTATAAATCTTCTTCTTCACCAGATTTTCATTAATTATTAAATTGATTTTCGCTGGAATGTAATTAAAAATAAAACCCAATACTGCAGGTACGAATCCTAATACTCCAATAAAAATGTAACTTAGATTACTCAGTTCTTTATTGTAGTACTCGGGTAAAATACCGTACTCTAATTTCTCAGCCTCCAAGCTTTTAAGATCCTTTAATAATTCTTTTTTTCGATCTCTTGGCATTTCATTAAGATGGGTGCTGATGCTTTTTTCGAGATCGAGTTTTCTAGTGCTTTCTTCCCATAGAGGAAATCGACTATCCGGATTTTCTTCACGAGTCAGACGCAATACATAATCTAAGAGTTCTAAATCCTCAGCGTCATCAACTTGTACCATGTTCATTCTCATTGCATGACTCAAATCATGATAAAGTTCTTTGATCCCTTCGTTTAAATTAGCATCCAAACTTTCTTTATAGTTCATGGCTCTAATCGGTTTTCCTACCTTACAAAACACCTCAGTTCTCATTTTTTCTTGCTTTGTATACGTTATACCGACAGGAACTATATGAACGTCTAGTCCTTGATCCATAGCATTGTGTGCCATGCGCGCTAAGCCTTTTTGCAGAGGACGGAGGTATTTCATATCCTCAGTACTACCTTCCGAAAAAATCATAATTGATTTGTTCTCACTCAGCATTTTATTAACATATGTGAATGACCCCTGGTTTTTTTTCATATTATTCATGCCATCCTTCTTCCTAAAAATTGGAATCTGATTTGTTTGTTCCAACAGCCATCGCATGGGCTGCTTAGCAAACAAATCACCTCGCACCAAAAAATAAAACGGATATTTAGAAACTACGGCCAAAATACAAGGCTCTATGAATCCTCCTGGATGATTACATGCCACAAAAACGGGCTTATCCTGAGGTATATTTTCGAGACCATAGTATTCTATCTTGCGATAAAATATTTTAAAAATTGTCGTTGCCACAAAATGTAGAAATCGATAGACCATAGTTTGAACTGTACCTCAATTAGTTTTAGAAAACAAAGATAAAACCGTTAATTTGTTTTTCGTTGGTTATGAACAATAATAAGCATTTAATCGTACTTAGTGGCCCGACGGCAGTCGGTAAAACTGCGCTTTCTATTCAATTGAGTAAAGAATTTAATGCTCCGATAATTTCTTGTGATAGTCGTCAATTTTATAGAGAAATGACGATTGGTACTGCAAAGCCGAGTCAAGATGAACTCTCACAGGCATTACATTACTTTATTAACATTCGCTCGGTACAGAATCCATTGAATGCAGGAGATTTTGAAGACTTGGCTTACGCCGAATTGGAAAACATTTTTAGTAAGGGAGATGTCTGTATTCTTACTGGTGGGTCAGGTTTGTTTTTAAAAGCAGTATACCAAGGATTGGATAAGTTTCCAGAAGTTTCAATTGAATTAAGGGAAGAATTGGAAAAATCATATGCCGAAAGAGGAATAGAGACTCTACAAACTGAATTAAAGGAAAAAGACCCTGAATACTATGCTAAAGTAGACCTTAAAAACCCAAGACGATTGATCCGTGCATTAGAAATCATAAAAAGTTCCGAACGCCCATATTCTTCATTCCTTAAGCAAAGGATCGACAATAAACCATTTAAAAGTCATTTTATTCTATTGAACCGTAACCGAGAAGAATTATATGACCGAATCAATCAACGGGTTGATCAAATGATTAAAAATGGACTTGAAGAAGAAGCTCGTAAACTATTGCCTTTCAGAAAGTTAAAAAGCCTACAAACCGTTGGATATCAAGAGTTTTTCGATTTTTTCCAAGGACTAATTAGCCTTGAAGAAACGATCGAGTTAATCAAAAGAAATTCGAGAAGATATGCCAAAAGGCAATTGACTTGGTTCAGAGGTCAGGGAGAATGGAATGAATTTCATCCTAAGCAAATCGAAGAAATCAAAGTCTTCATACGGAAACAAATTGAATTAAAATAAGTCCAAAACATTTTCAGGAGGTCTTCCTATTATTGCTTGATCTCCTTTGATGACGATAGGTCTTTCGATCAACTTGGGATTTGCTATCATTGCTTTTATCCATTCCGATTCTGATAAATCTTTGTTCTTGTAAAGCTCTTTATAAATGCTTTCTCCTTTTCTAATGAGATCCTTGGCTGGGATTCCCAATTTCTTCAAAATGGCCTTTAGGTCCTTTTGTCTAGGAATATCTTCCAAATACAAAACAATTTCGTGTTTCTTATTATTATCTACTAGTAGAGCCAAAGTTTCTCGGCTTTTTCTACATCTTGGATTGTGGTATATGGTAAAATTCATAGTTGTATTGGGTACTTTCGCACAAAAGTAAAGAAATGGTATTTAGCAAATCAATTGACATTAACTTTTTAAACGAAAT
>JAHDCZ010000024.1 GCA_020629615.1 Saprospiraceae bacterium | reverse complement strand
ATCATTCATTTCAATTTAAGAAAGATCTCGTGTATGGATCGGGAATTTATGCGATACACAATCAAAAATATGACACTTACATTTATCTATTCTTGGAAAAAGGAAATAAGCTTGTCGTAAACACAACTCAAAGAGACTTCAATAATTACACGGTAGAAGGCAACGAGAATTCTATTAAACTAAAAGACTATTATTTAGAATCAAATAGAATTTTTGAAGATTTAAAAAAAGCCGGTGATATATTGACAAAAGAATTGGTAACTAACACCTTAAATTTTAGTGGGGAGGTCTATCAAAGTTCAGCAGAAGAAAACTATGATCGTTTATATGCCACTTATAAAGATTTTCAAAAATCATATGCTGAATCAGAACCTAATAATGTCCTAAAACTTTTTGCTTTGCATCAATTAAATCCGAAGGAAGATCAATTTGGATTAATGAAATTTATAAAAAAAATACCATTTGATGTATCTAATGAATATGAAATAATATTAAAAGATCAACTCATCCAGAAATTGAATGCATCAACAAATTCTCATCTTGATTTAAAAGCCCTAGACAATTATTTGAGTGGAGATTTAAAAGAATCCCTTTCCCTTGAATCAAATATCATTTTGATGTTATTAAAATCCGATTGTTGGAGCAGTAAGCAAGAAATAGAAAACGTTAAGAATGCTCTAAAGAATTCAAAACTTCCCTACCAAATTATTGCTATAAGTGTGGATAAGGATATGCGAGAATGGAAAAGATTTTCAGAAGAATACTTGAATGATGAAATTTTGGACTTTTGCTTGGAGCAAGGTGCAGATAATAACTTAAAACGTCTTGTTCCTCATAACTTTATACCTTCTGTATATATTCTTAATCCATCAGGAAAAGTATTAGCTCAAAATCCTCAACGAGAAGAATTAAGTGAATTTATTATTAATCATGTAAATGAATAAATTGAAAAAGAGCCGAATAAAGATTTCTGACATTTTCATTCTTGCTAGTTTGGAAGGATTTATAATTATGGCTTTAGAATTACTTATTGGTAAATCCATCGAACCCTTTTTTGGTTCCAGTCTACCTACTTGGACACAGACAATTGCTTTGACAATGTTTTTTATGTCAATCGGGTATTTTGTTGGGGGATACTTTTGTAAAAAAAAGAATATTGAGCAAACCCTAAACTACTTGTTAATGGTTCTTACTTTAGGCGTTGCCATAGATTTTTTAATTCTGCAAAGCATTCTACCATTAGCAAAAATATTAGATCATTTTACAGTATCTAATTTTGTAACTCTCTTTTTACTCCTCTTTATTCCAATTACTTCCTTAGCTTCAATCCCTCCTATTCTGATTCAGTTATTAGAAAAAAGAAGGAGTAAAGATTCTGCAATTATTGGACGTATTTTTTCAATTTCTGCTTTGTCTGGTGTTATCAGTACTTTGCTATTTGGATTTATTTTCATTGAGCTTTTCGGTGTAAGCAATTCCCTACTCTTAATATTCGTGATATGTCTTTTAGCTCTGTTCATGTTTTACGGAGTTTCAAAATATAATCTGCTTACCCTTTTGCTGAGCGCCGGCATTTATATTACAAGTCTAGCTGTGAATTCAGATTTTGATAACGATACTTATACCATTGTACACTCTAGTGAAGGATTACTAGGCAAGATCGAAGTAATAGATCAAAAACATCATAACGGCATTCAATTTGATAGAATCTTAAATGTAAACAACATACCCCAATCTGTAATAAAAGGTGGTGATCTTACCGTAGATTCCAAATATAAATACGTCCATATTGTTTCATCTATATCCACAATGCTAGAAAGGCAAAAAGATATTTTGTTATGCGGTCTTGCTGGTGGAGCTCTTGTCAATGAACTGCTTCGGTTTGATCATAATCTTGATGTTGTAGATATTGATAAAAGAATGCTAGATGTCTCTTCTGATCACTTTTATCTAAATGCCAAAAAGATCAATTTCTTTGAAGATGACGCAAGACACTTTATCAGAAAGGTGGATAAAAAATATGATATGATCATTCTTGATATTTCTGCATCTGAAAATCAACCGACATACCTTTACACATTGGAAAACTTTTTAACCATCAAAAGTAAGCTGAAAAGAAATGGTTTGTTCGTTATTAACTTTCAAAGTCATTTAGAAAAAAACAAAGAAAATCCAGGATATTTAGTATACCAAACTTTGCTTCATTCCGGATTTAAGCCAAAAATAATTGGGAACCAAATTAATCAAATGGATGATTTAATTTTTGTTTCTAAATTAAATCAAGAAGTAAACTTTAGCAGTCTCGATCCGAAAAAATTCAACACCTGCTGTCTTCAAAACAAATACAGCCAATTAATATTTAATCCTAAACACATTTTTGAATTCCCATTGGATTCTGATTCAGTTTATTTGGTAGATGACAGACCTATCCTTGAGTATTTAAAGAAAGATTTTTTAATTACCAACAGGCATAATATTATAAAGAACGCCAAAAAGTTTTAATCTACTTTTGGGCTTTCTTACTCGCCTTCTTTTTGGCTCTTTTCTTTAACTTAATGAATTCTTTAGGGATGACATCAAACCGATTGCTAGTCCATTTCTTCGTAAAGAGGTATTTAAAAGGATAAAAAAACTGTCCCCATATTGTTTTGGGAACTTCCTCCATATCCCAAATTCCCAATTGTGGATTTTTACTGTCATCAGGCAAATAATAATACCCTAATAGAACATCCCAAATATTAAGAACTGATGCAAAATTGACTCCATATCTAAATTTTTCAGGTACATTTTGAGCGTGATGCCATATGTGGGTATTGGGAGAATTAATCAATAAATTAAGCTTCCCTAAAGGAATTTTAGCGTTCGCATGAGTAAAAAACGCGACAAAAACAATAAAGAATGATGTATAAATGGCATATTCCGAAGTAGTGTACCCAATAAGACTAACTGGCAAGAATACTATTGGTTTAAACACAAAAAATTCCAAAATATGAAAATGACGAGATGAAGAAACTCCTATTTCTTCTTGGGCATGATGAATTTTATGAAACGCCCATAAAAAATCAAATCGATGCATTAAAAAATGAGCAAACCATTCAAAAAAATCAACGATGACAAAAAGAATAATTATCTGAAATACAATATGTAATCCATGAATATCAAAAATTTGCAAACTGGCCTTATCCAGTCCAAGACCACCTATAATTGAGTAGAACAAGTTATTTAAAACATAGGTCACTGCATATAGGCCCAAAAAAAATATGACAAAATCATATATGAAAAAATAGAATAAATCGATTACAAATCCCTTTCTTTTCACTCTATCATACTCAATCCTTTTAGGAAGACTAATTTCTAATATAAAAGCGAGTAGTAAGCAAACGGTAACCAACAAAAAAGGATTTTCAGTTGAAAACTTTTGTATTGCTCCTAAAAAATAATCAAAATAGAATGCTTGTATTTCGGAGAAAGTTTTAGAATTATCCATATCCAAATAAAAAAATTTTGCCTTGTAAATTACTAAGAATGATATTAAAACAAGCCTTTTTAAGCGCAAAAACAAGGTAATTACAAATGTTCTATTCCTTTAAAAGTAGTATTTTTATAGACCCGACCATATTAGTAATCTTTTAATATTATTTAAATCTTCATTTGCTTTCAATAATGAGAATTAACTTAAAATTTGTTGTGGTGTTTGTAGTGATATCTATGCAACTCCAATTCATACAGGCCCAAGATGTTTTTAAAAGATATCAATGTGAGGTGAGCCAATTGGGTATTGATTTATCGATTCCTTTTACGGGAGGATTTAATTCACCTCAATTATTCAATCACGATTTGAATAACGATGGCAGTCAAGATTTGATCATATTTGACCGTTATGGGAATGTACCGCTCGTATTTTTATTCAATGATAATTCTGAATCATTCAAATATGAATACTCGCAAGAATTGAGTAAAGCATTCATTGATTTTGAACGATGGGTGATTTGCCGAGATTTCAACGAGGACGGAATTATTGACGTATTCACCTGGGGAACAGAAAACAATACGGACGGAATAAAATTATTTAAAGGACAATTTAACAATGGAAAATTAAGCTTCACTGAATACCCCACTGCAAATAGCGAAAATGGTTTATTGTATACAATAAATTCAGATGACAGCCATGAATTAATATTTTCGTCTCACATGGACAAACCAGAAATTAAAGACATTGATCTAGATGGTGATTTAGACATTCTTACATTTGATACTGAAGGCACTAGTTTAGTTTATTACAAGAATGTCTCTCAAGAACTCAATTTACCTTCCGATTCACTAAAATTTATTGTCCAAGACCCATGTTGGGGTAAATTCGCGGAAGCGTCAGAAAGTACAACAATAAGTTTAAGTACGGTGTCTTCGGAATGTGCAAGTGGATTTAAAGGTGAAACCGATTCTGACAATAGAGTTCATGCTGGTTCAACTACGACTGCACTCGATCTCAACAATGATTCTACTATTGATGTTTTAATTGGTGATATCTTCTCTGATAAAATAAAAGCTTTGTTCAACGCACAAGGAACTGATAATGCTTGGTTTACCATTTTAGAAGACGATTATCCCCAAAACGATGTTCCCATTGACCTATTTAATTTTCCCGCAGTTTATGAAATAGATTTTGATAACGACAACGACCTTGACTTGATATGTGCTCCGAACAGCATTAGTCTCACAGATAATTATTCTTGCATGCACATTTATGAAAATCTAGAATCCAATGGACAATCAGATTTCAAATGGTTACAAAATGATTTCTTGGTTGAAGAAACGATCGATCTGGGTAGTGATACGTCTCCATGCTTTGTTGATATTGACAATGACGGCTTAACTGATTTGGTCGTAGGAACGAGCGGTATACATGATGAAATCGAAGGTAAACTTTCAAAAATTGTCTTATATAAAAATACTGGTAGTCCCAATACACCGAAATTTGAATTGTTTGATACGGATTTTATGGAATATGCACAGTTTTCTAATGAATCGAAAAATTTTGCACCCTGTTTTGGTGATCTCGACAATGATGGCGACCTTGATGCCATCGTAGGTGACCACACTGGAGTGCTTTACTATTCTGAAAATATCAGTACCGAAAGTGAAATAAAATTTGAGCAACCTGTATATTTTTATTTTGAGATCGACGTTGGAGCTTTCTCGAAACCGACTCTATACGACCTCGATGAAGATGGAGATCTAGATCTTTTTGTCGGCGAGAGGAATTTGAATCTTTCTCAAGAGATGGTTTTAGGAAACATCAACTATTTTGTAAATACGGGATCAAACGAAATTCCACATTTTGAAATGGATGAAAGCCAAGGCGTTTTTTTTCCAAGTTTTGGAGGAATAAACACAAGAAAACCTACTTTTCCTGGAGGCAGTAGTGCTCCGATCCTTCAAACCGTAGGTGATAGCCTATATTTTATATCTGGGTCCGAAAATAGCGGTCTTTATGTTCATCTGGTGGACACATCAGATATTACAACTCCATTTGAAAAATTACATGATTACTGGGGAGATATATGGGATGGCGAATTAATTAGTCCAAGTCTTAGTGATATAGATTCTGACGGCAGTTTAAATTTAATTCTCGGAAATAGAAGAGGTGGACTTAGTATGTTTGAAACGAATATATCTGAATCGGGAATCATCAATTCTAGTCATCTTTTATCCGCAGAAAACGAGCTATTGTTTTATCCTAATCCTACCAATGATAAAGTGTTCATCAAAAACATCAATTCATTGGATTACAATTTGGAAATCTATAGTTCTACCATGCAAAAAATGGGAGAATTTAATTCAATGGATGAGTTCATCGATCTACAATCGTTTCCTTCTGGAATATATTTTATAATTTCATCCCAACATCAATACAATTCAAAACTCATTAAGTTTTAGTGTTATCAAATTCTCAATTTCAAAAAAAACTATTTTAATGGATCCTTTACTCAAGCGTTTTATAAGTTATGTGACTATCGATACAGAATCTGATCCAAACAATCCTGAGTTCCCTAGTACTGAAAAACAGTGGGATCTGGCAAAAAAATTGGAGGTCGAACTTAAAACAATCGGCATGACTGATGTCAGTTTGGATGAAAACTGCTATATCATGGCTAGCTTAGAATCAAACGTGGACCATGCCGTACCGACCATAGGTTTTGTTGCTCATATTGACACCTCTCCCGACTTTACAGGAGCCAATGTAAATCCTCAAATTCATGAAAATTACGATGGCGGTGATATCATTTTAAATGCTCAGGAAAACATAGTTCTCTCCCCTAGTTATTTTGAAGACTTACTACTTTACAAAGGTCAAACCATAATCACAACGGACGGCAGCACACTTCTTGGAGCTGATGATAAAGCAGGAGTTACCGAAATTGTTTCCGCGATGGAATATCTTATTCAACATCCAGAAATCAAGCATGGAAAAATTAGAATTTGTTTTACACCTGACGAAGAAGTAGGAAAAGGTGCGCATAAATTTGATGTTCAAAAATTTGGTGCCGAATGGGCTTACACAATGGATGGCAGTGAGATCGGCGAACTAGAATACGAAAATTTTAATGCCGCAGGAGCAAAGGTTACCATAAATGGTAAAATTGTTCATCCCGGATATGCCAAAGGTAAAATGATTAATTCCATGTTGATCGCTCAAAAATTCATTGCCGCTTTACCAGCGAATGAGATTCCTCAAGAAACAGAAGGATATGAAGGATTTTTTCATCTCAATGCGATGAGTGGTGAAGTCGAAAAAACAAAGTTAAATTATATTATCCGAGATCATGATATGGATAAGTTTGAAAAGCGAAAGAAAGACTTTCAAGCAGTTGCAGATCAATTAAATAATGATTTGGGCGCAAACCTCATTGAAGTTGAAATCAAAGATCAATACTTCAACATGAGAAAAAAGATCGAACCCGTTATGCATATTGTTGACATCGCAGAAGAGGCTATGATATCATTAGGGATCAAACCCAAAATTAAGGCAATTCGCGGGGGGACCGATGGTTCACAATTATCTTATATGGGGCTTCCCTGCCCTAATATATTTGCAGGTGGACATAATTTTCATGGGCGCTATGAGTATGTTCCACTAGAATCGATTCACAAAGCTACTCAGGTTATTGTTGAAATTGCAAAATTAACCGCAACAAAATATAGTAATTAGATTAGATAGCTTTTTTACCCTTGAATGTTGAATCTAAGTAAAACGATTCGGTTAGACGCTGGAAATCATCTGAATATTTACGACTACTTTCTTGATAGATAATTAATTCAGAAGTTTCAAAATGTTGATAATGGCGCTTAAAAACCAACATTACTCTATTTATTTTCTTTGCGACTCTAGGTCGAATATTGCATCGCTTCACAAGATGTAGCTGAAATTTTCCTGCCATTAAACAAAATTGATCCGCCTCTCGAATCGGTAAAATAATACAAAAAACACCTTTGGAACTCAGGAGCCTATTGACCGATTTTAGTAATTCTGTGTGGGATAATCTTAGTGTATGCCTGGCATAAGCTCTTTGAATATTTTGTGATTTTAAACTATCAACAAAAAAAGGTGGGTTGCTCACGATTCCATCAAAGCACCCCATATGCGAATTAGTGAACTCTTGAATTGAAGAATGAAACATTTCTATTCGCTCCGACCAAGGTGAGGATTTCAAATTGATTTTACTTTCTTCAACTGTCTTTAAATCCAATTCGACACCTGTTATCTTACAAAATGGATTTCGCTGTGCAATCATCAGGGAGATCAATCCATTCCCCGATCCAATATCCAATACATTTTTACACTTTAACATTGGGCTCCAAGCCCCCAAAAGAATACTATCTGTATTGACCTTCATCGCACAAAACACCTGCTGAATTTCAAACTTCTTGAATTGAAAATTATTGGAAGCCATAATTAATCCTCTATCGTAATTAAAGAAGTGCAAACACTAAGAATTAATTCTTTTTGATGCAGAGACCTCTAGAATACATATTATATTTGTAAAAATATATAATTTGAAGGAACCAAAGCTGGCGGAGCCTATACATCTTAGTCGAGAATTCAACCAAACGATCAATCGTTTAGAGTTCGAGCATATTCACGCTTTTATTACCGGGCGAGCTGGAACTGGTAAATCTACCCTACTTCAATTATTTCGTAACACAAGTAAAAAAAGAATCGTAGTACTTGCTCCGACAGGTATAGCGGCTTTAAATGTCAAAGGACAAACCCTTCATTCCTTTTTTCGGTTTCCACCGAAAATGCTCAATAAAGAAGATATTCATAAAAGAAAAAACAATTATATCTATCGTAAAGTCGAAGCAATTATCATCGATGAAATATCAATGGTACGTGCCGATATGTTGGATAATATCGATTACTTTCTTCGATTAAATCGTGGTATAGACAAACCGTTTGGAGGAGTACAGATGATCTTTTTTGGGGATTTATTTCAATTACCACCGGTGATCTCTTCCCCGGTGGAGAGAGAATATTTTAGAACTCGATATGAGAGTCCATATTTCTTTGCCTCTGATGTCATACAAAATTTAGGATATGACATGGAAATGATTGAGCTTCAAAAAGTCTATCGTCAAGAAGAGAGAAACTTCATCCGAATTTTGGACAATATCCGTACCATGCATTTTGATTACGATGATCTCGAAGAATTAAATCGGAGGCACATCCCAAGTGAAGAAATTGAAGACGACTATTATATCACGCTGACAAGTAGAAATCTAGTCGCTAACAATATCAACAAAGAAGAATTGTCCAAACTTCCCACAGATCAAATGTTTTATAATGCTAAAATCACTGGACAATTTCAGGAACGACTCTACCCGACCAATCCCTCTCTAGAATTACGAAAAGGATGCCAGGTCATGTTTGTCAAAAATGATCCTAAAAAACGATTTGTCAATGGTACTATTGGCAAAGTGGTATCCTTAACCAACGAAATAGTGAATGTAGCGATCCCAAGTAATCAGGGCAATGAAAAAATTATTGAAGTAGAACCCATGGAATGGGAAATATTACGATACGACTTGGATAAAGAAACATCTAGTGGAATCGGCACAAAGGTTATAGGTACTTTCACCCAATACCCTTTAAAATTAGCTTGGGCAATCACTATTCACAAAAGTCAAGGAAAAACCTTTGATCGCGTGATTATTGATTTGGGTTCAGGCGCCTTTGAATACGGTCAAACTTACGTGGCTTTAAGTCGATGCACAACATTAGAGGGAATAGTGCTAAAAAATCCGATCAAGCCCAAAGATGTTAAAGTAGATCAAAGAATCACTGAATACTACGATCAGCAAAAATAATCTTTTGATTTTCGTTGAATAAATTTTAAATTAGGGAACATAATAAACTAACATTTCCTATGTCAAGACGTAACAAGAAATCAAGAAAAAAAACTAATTCTACCGCAGTTCGATCGAAAGAAGAAAAGCAATTCTTTAAAATTTCTATTCTCGTTACGATCATCCTGCTTATTATCATCTATTTTGTCTACAATGGAGTAAATTAATTTGTCTTAGTGATTTTAGTAGTTCCCTCCTTGCCATTGCTCAAGCGATAGTTCAACAAATACATCGCAGCTGGATACTGCTGTAAATTAATTGATGCTTTATGTATCGAGCTGTCATCAAAATTTTCTTGATGAATCAATTCACCAGATAAATTTCTAATCTCAATAGATTTCAGTTTTACGTCTCCTCTTTCTGATCTCAGTTCCAAATTCAATTCGCTCTTGAATGGATTTGGGAACACGAGTAGCACATTCGAATTTCTATCTCCTACATAGACTGATTTTAGATCGGAATAATTAATGGAGCCATCTTCTCCAATAAATTTAATCCTATAATAATATGTTTTATTCGTAAAAATTAAATCTCTGTCCCAGAATTGATAATCTGATTTCTGATCAAATTGATTTTTGGATTCGATATTTCCTACCTCATCAAATATTCTTCCATCGAAAGATCGTTCGATCACATGAACGTCCATGGCTATTTCGTTTTCTACTGTCCAATTCAATTCGTTGTATTTTCCGGGTTCATGCGTCAAATGAAAATCAACCAAATCTAAGGGAACCACCGAAAAACTAAAATCTGTCAAAGTGAAACCTGAAAAACCATTGAATTCGGTAGAATAGGATTTTACTCCTCCACTTAAAGATTCAATATCAACTTCATAATTTTCAGCTATGATAAAACCTCCACCAGAATAATCAGAAATAGGAACAGGTGTTTTTATAATATTCAATTGATCAGGATCTGACCAAGCACTTAATTCATCTTCATGATAATACAGACTCACACGATAATGCACATCTTGATCCGCATCCACATAAAATGTTTTCTCATTTAACGATTTGCCATTCAACCAAGTCGGGCTAATTATACCATTACCTATTCCATCTAATTCTGCGGTAACACAGGCTATGTTTTGATTCGATAAATTTTCAATACTCATGATAAGTTTACCGTTCTCATAAAAATGAGCCGTCTGACCACCTGACACAAAACTATTTTTACTACCAATAGTATTTGCTAATTCTATTCCCCCACCCACTTGATAAAATCTGGCATCGGGTCTTAAGTTGGAATTCTTTTGAATTGAGCTAAGATTACAACCAATATTACCATCAACATATCTATATTGAACTGAATTATAAGGCGTGACCGTACAATACATCTCATCATCATCAGACCAGCTATTGTTATTGTAACAAAGTTCTACCATGATGTTGTCTGTTCCGTTCCAATTAAAATCTTGGTTAAAGTCAAACTGATTCCAGCCTTCAACCGTACTGGTATTCGCACTATACATCGTTTGAAATCCCTGTTCGAATGGCACACCTGACGGATTAGCATCATTCAAAGAAGTGTGTTTCATTTTTACAGTAAATCCACTGAATTCTCCGGTACTGTGTTTTGTTTTTACATTTAGCGAGAAAGCGGATATCGGACCAGCTTGAAGTCCCATTCCCATTAATTCTGTAGCACGATAGATTATTTGAGTTTTTTCATCTTCATAATATCCTCGAAAAGGAAAGTCATCCTGCGTTGCAGATCCATCACCTATTTCTACAGCACCTCCCCCAGCACCAGGTTGATAATCATTATCTCTTATCGTTAGTTGTATACTCGAATGATCTCCAAGCTGTGCAGATTGAGGGTTCAATTTAAGTACCAAGTACTCCATATTTTCTTCGATGGCATCATCCAACAATCGCAATTTAATATATTGAGTCATGCTTCCTGAAGGAGTAAAACTGACACTCGAATTTTTCAAAACATAATCGCGTTGATTGGTCGAGGTACTATTGGGATAATCGATTGAGACTGTCACCGTTTCTGTTGAAGTTGGGTTGGCAGTTATTTGAATAGGAATATCGACTTCGTAATAGTCTTCTTGACATGGACCTTCCGAAACGCTCATCGGCATTTCCATTAGATCCATTGTTCCCTCTACAAAAGACACCTTGGTCGTTCCAAATGTAGAACTCGTATACAATCCTCGTCCATGTGTTGCCGCCAAGATGAATTTATCAGATTCACGCACAAACAAGTCATCTACACGTACTTGTGCCAATCCCAAATTATTGGGTATCCATGTTGTATTCGTCGAGTTCAAATCGTCTGTAACCCAAACACCAAGTTCTGTCGCAAGTATGGCTTTATCAATATCTTCGGGATTAAAAATGACATCACGGACAGGCATATCAGGTAAATTTCCTTCTACATCATTCCATGTCGTTCCACCGTTCAAGGAATGATAAATGCTTTTTCTGTTGTAGTTACTATAGCTTACCAGAATATTGTTTTCATTATTTGGAGCTATGGCTATGCTAGAGACGAATCCATCAACATCATGTCTTATTTTAATTGCATTTTTTGTTGTACCAGAATGTGCATTATCAAAATAATATACATCACCCTTCAAAGTCCCCAAATACAATCTATTAGCCACATTAGGTGATACCTTCACGAAACTAATTTGATCATTATTGATTCCATTGATGGTCATGTTCGCGTGACTGTTTCCACCCACAGCTGGGTTATTCCAACGCAACAATTTACCGGGCTCACTGGCAGCATAAAGGATCTGAGTATTATGATCATAATCAGTAGCATTGGCAAACAATCCATGATCATTGAAATTGAAAAAGCTAAAACTATTACCCCCATTCGTAGAAACGAAATAGTTATTGAATACATAAGAGGTAATTTGAATATTGGGATTATTTTTATCAATGTAACAACGGGCACCATCACCACCACTTAACTCTACGGTTTCATTGATGCCTGGCATATTAAATCCTTGCGTCCCATTATCCTGAGCTCCTGCAATAAATAAATCTTTACCAGGAGTTGGATCAGCTGTTGCAGCATAGAATTGGGTAATATTATAGCCCTTATTCTTCGGAAAAATCACTGGCATCGAAGAAGCGGCATTATTTGAATACCAGATTCCTCCATCATTTCCAAACAATAACTTGTCCGAATTATTTGGAAGGTAACACATAAAATGTTGATCGGCATGGACGTATTGAATTCCACCTGATCCAGACCATTGACTGACTTGAGTCCATGACATCCCTCCATTGGCAGTCATAAAAAGATCAATACCACCGATATATAACCTTTCTTTATTGAGAGGATCAACAGCCAAAGACAAGTTATACCAAGCCTGTGTACGCGCAAAATTTGTCATTCCCAAGGCATTGGGATTACTTGTTGTTGTCCAAGTCAAACCGGCATTATTGCTTTTATAAATTCCTTTACATCCTCCAGTATTAGAGTCTTGAAACAAAGCATATATGGTATTATTATCCGAAGGAGCCAATTCAAATTCAATCCTATGAAACGAACTACTTGGCAGACCGGTCGATAATTTAGTCCAGCTTGTACCTTGATCGACAGACTTATACAATCCATCTTGACAATATATTCCCATGCTCGCATATATGCTTCCATCTTGGGCAATCGCTAAATCATTCGCTTTATCGGTTGCGGCGCCTTTTGAAATTCCTAATACTTTCGTCCAAGATAAACCTCCATTTGTTGATTTATGAACTCCACTAAACGTACTGACATACAGAAATCCATTTTGATCAACAACAATTTTTTGAACGAAACTAAAATCATCATTCGCTGTTGACGTCAAGTGAAGCCAACTATCCCCACCATCAGAACTTTTCCACAAGCCCATACCCGGAACGGCATCATCTTCAAAATAGCCTTCACCAGTACCAAAATATAGAATAGAAGTATTTGAAGGATCTTGCGCTAAGGCGCAAATAGAGAGGCTTCCGAAAAAATCATCCACACTTTGCCATGACGGGTCATTGGATTCTATGCTGCTTGTTTTCCAAAGCCCTCCCGAAACACCGGCGGCAAAAACAGTTTGAGAGCTAGGATCGGATTGATCTACTAAGATGGCTCTTGTTCGTCCACCGACATTACTTGGACCTCTCTCCGACCAAGATAAATTCATCGAAGGAATTCTGTCGCTATGTTCTTGAGCAATTTGCTGAAGAATTTTCTGACTTTTCATCAACTGTTGTCGTGGCACTTTTCCCGAGGCCATATCATGTGTCATCATATATTCCTGATGCATGGCCGCATCGATACGATCTTTCTTAGGGATTTTATGCCGCTTGCTTTCACATTTATCAACTGAGCTGGTTAAACTCATTATTCCTATTACAACAATTATTGGTGCTATGAATCTAAATTTCATAGTAAAGCCTTTTTTTGCTTCTAGAAAAACAAGAAACATGCCACATATTAAATATTTTTATAATATGTTTTCAGGACATTATTAATATGGTATACAATAAATTTGCACAGATCTCATTTACAATGTTTTACACATTACGAATATCATAATGTATTTTTAGTAAATTAATTATTGAATTACTCTACTTTGCTTATATCTTTGGTTTATGAAATTAAATTTAGACGTAGGAATTCCTTCAAAACAAGAGTGGATAGAAGCCGTAATGAATGATTTTCCATCTTTTCTTCAAGATCACGCTGATTGTGAACGAAAGGCTTCAGCGATGGCTATGAGCATGGTTGCTAAATATCCCGACCGTGTAGAAATCATTCCTGAATTGATAGAAACGGGTGTAGAAGAATTAGAACATTTTCAAATGGTCTATAAAATTATGGCCGAAAGAGGAATTCAATTAGCACATCAGATTAAGGAAGACAAATACGTCAAACAGCTGATTAAACTTTGTCATTCCGGAAGAGAAGAACGCTTCATGGATAGAATGCTGATTGCTTCTGTTGTAGAAACAAGAGGTGCAGAACGATTTAAAATGGTTGCAGACGCCCAAACTGACGAAGAAATGGCCAAATTTTACAAAATGTTATGGGTAAGTGAGGCCAAACATGGACATATTTATGTTAAAATGGCGCTTAATTATTTTAGCGAAGAACAAGTGTTTCCCCGTCTCGAATGGTGGGTTGAACGAGAAGCCGAAATATTGGATGGATTAGAAATCCGAAGTGCTTTGCATTAAGAGATTGATTTCCAAAATTGGCTTTGTCGATCTTTTAATCGCAAATATATCAAGCCTTCTTCAATCTCTGTGAACCTCAATCCCTCACACGAAGAAATATAATTTAAAGCTTCTAAACAACTAACATTGGGTGCATAATGATCTCTATAAAAATGGAGATATTTCATAAATCTAAATGCATTCATCCACTGAAAAAATCGCTTCTGAAACGATTCGAAATTTGAAGCATTGCTTTTTACCTCTTTTATTTTATTCAAAAAATCTTGTTGCTCTAAAAAAGTCCTTAAACCCTCTTCTAGGCCTTGCACAAATTGGATGAGTTCATCTTCATTTGATTCATACAAAAATCGTAGTGAGTCCACAAGTGTTTTGAAAGCTATAAATGACTGCGGTGCGTAAGTCGTAAAATCTTCCTGAGCTTCTTGGATCATATTTTCAATTGCTCTGCCTGTTCCAAATGGAACTCGATCCGACGAACGACTAGAAGGATAGACCACGAGATCATTAATTTCTGAAAACCGTCGATCTTCGATAAACTTCTGTAAAAAATAAAAATCCTCACCAGCCTTCCTTTTGTTCATTCCGCCTTTAGCAACATAGTCCTTGGCACGCACCGCCATCGAGCTCCCAATCGTTTGAAAAGCAAACGGCAAGCCCAGCATTCTTTTCAAATTTACATAGCAACGAAGGTGAAGTTCGTAACTAGCAATCCGCTTTCGATCTAAAGGTTTTAACTCACTAAGTTCATGTTCAAAGTACAAGCTTGCGGCAGAGCGTTTTGGATAAAGCTCAAAGTGCTCCTTAATCTTTTCAAAATAATTTGAAGAAGAGGTGCAATCTGCATCGAAAGCTACTATGGGAATATGTTCAAGATTGGAATTGATTAAATGATATGCCGCTTCATCCATCCCTATTTTTCTCGCCAATCCAACTCCAGCATGTTTAAAAGTTAATTCCTTTAAAATTAAAACCTCCCCACTAAAAGCATCGGACGAATGATTGTTAAACCAAGCTTTGATTAAATCGTATTGTTGATTAGAAAATATTTTGATCGCCTCATCATCCTCCATACGATAGTTTATCACTACGATTACGCTCACCACAATGTCGGTGTTTTGAATCTTATATAAATGATTCAAACAGTCTTGCAAATCCATCTCCTTGTAGGCCGGAATTACGATGACTAAATCTGGTTTATTAGTCCATAATGGTTCTACCAAAGGATGATTTAGATAGCTGGATTTAGTAAAGTATGGATGCATTTCTTGTGCAAAGATAAACGGTATCTTAAATTGTGGTGTGAAAATAATTTATCCTAGTCAATATTGCTCACCGATTATCTTCTATGCCTTAATTGCGCAAGGCTACGAACTTGTATTAGAACAGCACGAAAATTATCAAAAGAGGAGTTTAAGAAATAAGTTTTTTTGCCTTTCGGCGAATGGGAGTTCCAGTTTATCAATCCCATTAAAAAAAGGAAAAAATAATCAATCCAACATCAAAGATGTTCAAATTAGCTACGATGAAAACTGGGTTAGACATCATTTAAGTGCTCTCAAAAGTAATTATGGGAAAAGCGCATTTTACGAGCATTACATTGATGGTTACCGTTTGATCATTTCTGAGAATTTCAGTTTACTTTTTGATCTCAATTTATCGCTACATCATCATTTTTTAAATCTTTTGCAAATAGATTATTCACCTAAATTTTCAGATCATTATTCGCCGAAAGGCTACGCATATGACTTTAGAAATCAAAACAAATTTAACTCATTCGCCGAAAGGCAAAAAATGGATAGATATCCTCAGGTGTTTGAAGACAAATTTGGCTTTACGCCGAATCTAAGTATCCTGGATCTTATATTTAATCTTGGACCAGAATCTAAAAGATATTTATTGAATATTAGGATTAATTTTTGAAAAAAGAAATTTCATTCGTGCAACTCATAAGCATTGTCAACTAACTATTCACGATATAGTAAAATCGTAAAATCCAGTATTACTTAAATGCTCTCCAAGAGATACCCATTCCAAAAAACTCATCAGGGACACGATCATTCAAACCCAATCCATAGAAGGCATCCAATTGAACATTTTCGATCAGCCAAAGGGTGATGCCTGCATCAAAACTGTGTTCAGGACCGTAGGCCTCCGGAAAAAAACCATATAATTCCGTGAACCCACTTAACCAATCCGTTATGCTGATACCCAAGGATGCGGTATATAATGGACGACTGACAGCGGTAACTCCATCCCATTCCATTCCGATGTTGGTACTTAAAGAAAAGACATCGGTAAAAGTTTTACTGAATAAAAATCTAAAATCTGGGGTGATGTACGATGGTCTAAGCGCTTCTTCACCAAAATTTGCAAACGTAACATGTCCCAAAAATGAAACGGCTGGCCACCCACCCTTTTCTGGTCTCAAACCCATTTTCATACCAGTTTTTAGCGCACCAAACCCTTCGGATTCTGGAGTTTCTCCTAGATGGTAGGTATTAATCAAGCGCAATTCTGCATTTTTAAAAACACCGATTCTGAGCAAACCATCCATCCAAGCATGATGATCTCCATTATGACATGTATTGGTATATCCTGATTCAATTTGGGCAGCACCGGGGTTCATTACTGCAGTGGCTTCGGTTGCATCCGGTCTATCCGTTATAATTGCTTCTTGTCCATGAAGTAAATGAATACAAACAAGTAGGATAATTATTAAATTTATTTTTTTCATGACAGATTTTATGATATCGACAAGATATTAAAAAAAATCATAAGCATCTAGTGAGCTCAGTTTTAGGTTTAACATTTTCAAATGGGCTTAAGAAATAATATTTAACGTAAATTGTTGATTGATTTATTTGACAAATAATTAAACATGAAAAAAACAGGAATCTTTTTAATTTTTATTTTTTGTATTGGACAAATAGGATTTACTCAAACCAAAGCGAGTCCTTTTGATTTTGGTAAAATGTGGACCTTTGAAAATCCACCGAAAGAATGGTTTAAAGAAGCATATGGTTTTGAACCAAACGATCAATGGTTTAAAGACGTCCGAATGTCTTCTCTTAAATTTGCATCTTGGTGTTCAGCCTCTTTTGTTTCTCCCAATGGATTAATCATGACCAATCATCACTGTTCTAGGGATGTTGTCGGAAAACTTCAAAAAGATGGTGAAAATTTCGACAAAAATGGATTTTATGCTACCACTTTAAAGGACGAAAGAAAAGCCGAAGGTTTATTTGTTGAACAACTCATTCATGCCATTGATATTACAGAGCAAGTGAATGACAAGCTTGAAAATGCTAACGATCAGTTATCACCAGAAGAAACAGTAGCAAATACTCTCAAAGAAATCGAAGCGATGTATAGTAAAAAAGATGGATGGCAAGATCTAAGAACACAAGTAGTGACCTATTATAGCGGAGGAAAATATTCTCTCTATGCCTTCAAAAGATTTAGCGATATACGATTGGTATTAATTCCTGAACTTGATTTAGGATTTTATGGTGGAGATCCAGATAACTTTACCTATCCTCGATACAATTTAGATTGTACTTTTTGGAGAGCATATGATGACAATGGAAATCCATTGAATACTAGCGCTCATTATTTAAAATTCAATACTGATGGTGTACATGAAGGAGAACCCACTTTTGTAGTAGGTAATCCAGGAAGCACCGAAAGATATCGGACAGTAGACCAATTGAAATGGGATCGAGATTATCGTTATAAAATGCAATTGAAATTCATGAGTAACAGACTAGACATTATGAATGAAGAATACGACATGATCAAAGATGATCCTGAAAAAGAATTTGAAGCTCAAGAAAAATTGAATACAATCGCAAATATTGGCAACGGTGTAAAAGCGATCACAGGTCGATTGGAAGGGATGCATAATCCAAATCTATTTAATCGAAAGATAGAAATGGAGCAGCATATACGTACCAATTCGCCAAATGTGGATTATTGGGACCAACTAAGTGCCGAATACGACAAACTCTTACCAAAATCATGGGCAATCATGCACTTGGGACAATCAGGATTGAGAGGAAATACCTTGTTGCTTTTGTATGAAATTGCACAGTACGAAAATCAGCTGGCTGAGAATGCTGAACAATCAGAACTGGATGCTACTATGGAAAAGATTCATAATTTAGGAGCAAGCATCGATGATAAAAAAGAAAGAAGACTTTTCAAGCTGTTGCTGACAGAAATCCAAGAAGACATTTATCCCGGAGATCCTACTTTAAAGAATCTCCTTGAAGGAGCCAATATCAATGATTACGTGAACAGGGCTGTGATGAAAACTGTGTTTACCAATAAAGATAAGACTGAAGCGTATTTAGCAAATTTGAATGAGAGTAAAACGGAAGATCCTCTTCTCAAAGCTTCACGAATTTTAATTAGTAAATACCGAGAGAGTTTAATGGCTTTTCAGGCTTCTTCCGCAAAAAGAAAATCTTTAGAACAAAAGATTGCCAATCAAGTATTTAATGTTTATGGTTCTACCCTACCTCCTGATGCCACATTTACACTTAGAATTTCTGACGGTGTTGTTAAAGGATACGAGTACAATGGAACAACCGCTCCCACAATAACCACCTACTTTGGTATGTATGATCGGCATTATAGTCATGGGAAAGTATTTCCTTGGTCACTCCCTAAAAAGTGGCAAAATCCTCCCATGGAATTATTAATGGCTCCTTTAAACTACGTGAGTACCAATGATATTATTGGAGGTAATTCTGGTAGTCCAATGATCAACAAAAAGAAAGAATGTATAGGATTGATTTTTGATGGAAATATTGAATCACTTCCTGGCAATTTCATTTTTGATGAAGAAAAAAACAGAACAGTTTCAGTTCATGCAGGTGGAATCGTGGCGGCGATGAAATACGTTTATAAAGCTGATCGTATTGTGAATGAATTGCAAGGGATGTAAGTGCAGTAGATTGTAATAAGTACCAACTACCTACTGTTTTCAAAAAAAAGAGGAATTCCATTGTATGGAATTCCTCTTTTTTTGCTGTCTTTATCCAATTATAAACTTATGATACCATCCCTTTTCGTTTCATATCCTTGTAACCTTCTGTAATCGTCAATCGAGGAAGATCCGGATTGTTTTTTAAAAAGGAAATTACTGACTCTGGGTTGTATTTGGAATATTGACGCAATGCCCAACCACAGGCTTTTTGAATAAAAAATTCTTTAGAATCTTTCTGGCTCTTTATGAAACGATAGAGCATCTCGGTATCTACTTCATCTTTATACTTTAGTTGAAATAGTATGGCAGTACGTCTTAACCAAAAATCAGGATTGGACATCCATCGATCGGGGATCGTTTCTTGTAAATGTGGGTATGATTTAAAAACGTGACCTACGGGATTAGAAGCCAACCAATCCACTGTATCCCACCATGATTTACTTGTGATAAGTTTTTCCAAGAAAGGAATATCATCTTCTGTCAAATCTTTTTGAAATTTTCCTAGAATTTCCATTCCTGCCATCTGCATTTCTCGGTATCGGTGACTCCAACACAATAAAACGAGGTCTCTAAAATGAGGTCGTATTTGCAATTTATATTCCGTAAAAAAAGGCTGCATGAGCTCCTTTCGAACGGGAGCTGAAACACCCAAGAAATCAAATTGATTTCTCATGTACTGTGACATTTTTACGGCTCGATCTTTATCAGACGCTTTCTTATGAACTATCAACAATTTTTGGAAAACATCTTGCATTGAGATCATTCTATTTCAGCACGACTAACTTTCGTTGAATTAAAGCTTCATCTGAGAATATTTGAAGTATGTATGATCCGTTTTGGATATTTATAAAACTTAATTGTTCGATACCTTTGACTGATGTTAACAAAGTTCCATTCGCGCTAAGCAAATCAATCTGCTCAATATTCAAATTTTGAAATGCACCACTTAACTGAATGCTTTCCTTTACAGGATTCGGGAATACGAAAAAATCATTTTCTGGAAAACCGATATCTTCTACAGAGGTTTCAGGATCTAAATTAAAAGCTACAAGATCATTAATATACAATCCAGTTTCGTATTGATAACCACTGGTTAAGTAAATCGTATTTTCAATAACAAATGAACCTGGTGCCCATCTTGAATTCCCAGGATGAGAAAGCAATTGGCTCCATTCATCTGTTTCGGGCGTATATTCCCAAAATTCACCTTCTTCCATCAGCCAATGATCGTCTCCATCGCCACTAAGTACATATCCTTTACCGTCATGTGAAAATTGTGTACCTGCTACCCTTCCTTCTCCCGGAAGACTTGACATTTCATCCCATGAATCACTTGATGCATCGTATCTATATAGATCATTAAAAATGTCGTCATTCCCATGCCCCATGCCTACATACATGTATTCTCCAATAGTAAATTGAAACGGATGATGACGCACTGCACCTGGAAAATCTGCTTTTTGTTCCCAGGTATTGGTAGCTATATCATAGGACCACCAATCATTTTTGTTTCCATTACCACCACCTAAGCCGACATAAAGTTTGCCATCATTAGAACTTAAAAACGCCGGATGAGTTCTTGGGTCGCATGGGCACTCTGCCAATTCGGTCCACTGTTGGGTCGCAAAATCAAATTCCCATAAGTCGCCTAATATTCCATTTACTCCGGCTCCGAAACCAACGTAACCCTTAGTATCGGTTTGAGCTCCAATACTAAATCCTCTTGCCAATCCAGGAAAATCGTCTAAAATTTCCCAACTATCTTCTTCTGAATTGTATCGATAAAAATCATTCTCAGCTTCTGTCACCGTGTTTCCTCCAGTCAGATAATATCCATAAATACCGTTAGAAAAAGTAACTGGATGGTGTCTTCCGTTTACTTCTGATGGTAATGAAGTCATTTCCGTCCACTCCTGTGCATAAGATGCCATGATTAACGAGAAAAAAAACATACTCACGAACAATCCTTTCATAATATTTTGTTTGTTTTAAAAAGCGCTCAATAATAATGATTATAAGCTATTTGCATGATATATTTCACGACATTTCAAGTATTTTTAACGCATGCAACCATTAGCGGAAAGATTACGTCCAAAAAGCTTGGAAGAATTTGTAGGTCAAGAGCATCTCACAGGGAAAGACGCCGTCCTTAATAAAATGATTTCTACCGAAAGAGTGCATTCATTCATCTTGTGGGGACCTCCAGGAGTAGGAAAAACAACCATTGCAAGTATATTAGCTAATCAACTTAAAATTCCGTATTACGCTTTAAGTGCGATTAATTCTGGAGTTAAAGACGTACGTGAAACCATTCAGAAGGCGGAAAAATCAAGGTTTTTTGACCAGACTAAAGCGATTTTGTTTATTGATGAAATCCATCGTTTCAGTAAATCTCAACAAGATTCTCTTCTGAATGCTGTGGAAAAGGGAATTGTCACTTTAATTGGAGCCACGACAGAAAATCCATCTTTTGAAGTAATACCCGCCCTACTTTCTCGATGCCAAGTTTATGTTTTGAATTCTTTAGAGAATACACATTTAATCGAATTGATTGATACCGCCATTAAAAGAGACGTAATTCTCCAGAAAAAAGAGTTTAGAATTGAGTCTTATGATGCGCTATTAAAATACTCAGGTGGTGATGCGCGCAAACTTCTCAATGGTTTAGAAATTGTAAGCAATCAATTTGAATCCAGCGAAACAGTCGTAATTAATGATAATTCTGTTTTGAAAATCATCCAGCAAAACATTGTAATGTATGATAAGACTGGTGACATGCATTACGATATTGTTTCTGCGATGATCAAAGCCATACGTGGTAGCGACCCCAACGCCGCAGTCTATTACTTGGCAAGGATGGTTGAAGGTGGAGAAGATCCTAAATTTATTTGTAGACGCTTGGTAATATCCGCTTCGGAAGACATTGGTCTAGCAAATCCAAATGCCCTGCTTATCGCGAATGCTTGTTTTCAAGCAATTCAAAATATTGGGATGCCTGAAGGTCGAATCATCATGTCACAAGCAGTAATTTATTTGGCCTGTTCACCTAAAAGCAACTCAGCTTACATGGCTATAAACAAAGCTCAACAACTGGTAAAAGATACAGGAAATCTTTCTATCCCCTTAAGCTTGAGAAACGCGCCGACCAAATTAATGAAGGATTTGAATTATGGAAAGGACTATCAGTATGCTCACAATCATGAGGATAATTTTGCCCACATGGAGTTTCTTCCCGAACAAATAACCAACACTCAACTTTATGAACCCAAAGGCTCAGGATCTGAAATCAAATTTCGCGAACGATTAAAACGACTTTGGAAAGAAAAGTATGGCTATTAGATGAACAATTGTTTACCTCAAAACGAACGTTTGTTATTAAAAGAAACAAGTATATTGTGCTAAATAAACTACCCTTTAGATGTCAACAAATTTAGAAAATTTAAAAATGATCGAAGACAGTGCAAAACAATTTGCACTGCAATATATCAAACCCTATATGATGGAATGGGATGAGTCCCAACATTTTCCGATGGATATGATGCACGAGATGGGCAAGCATGGATTTCTTGGTGTATTGGTTCCAGAGGAATATGGAGGATCTGGTCTAGCGTATCAAGAATATATAAGTATAATTGTCGAAATTGCAAAAGTTTGTAGTTCGATCGGATTATCTGTAGCAGCCCATAACTCCTTATGCACCAATCATATTTTAGAATTTGGAAATGAAGAGCAAAAACAAAAATATTTGCCAAAATTAGCCAGCGGTGAATGGATTGGAGCTTGGGGATTAACTGAAGCCAATACGGGAAGTGATGCCATGAGAATGACCTGTGTGGCCAAAAAAGATGGCGACGATTGGATCTTAAATGGCACCAAAAATTGGATTACTCACGGTATTTCAGGTCATGTCGCAGTAGTCCTGGCCCGAACAGGTGATTTATTAGACAGCAATGGAATTACTGCTTTTGTTGTCGAACGAGATACGCCTGGGTTTAATGCTGGAAAAAAAGAAAATAAACTTGGTATGCGTGCCTCGGAGACGGCTGAAATGATTTTTGATAATTGTCGCATTTCGGATAGTCAACGATTAGGTAATGAAGGTGAAGGCTTTAAACAAGCCATGAAAATTTTGGATGGTGGGCGGATAAGTATTGCGGCTCTATCCATAGGAATTGCCAAAGGTGCCTATGAGGCCGCGGCCCAGTATGCTCAAGAAAGACAACAATTTGGGCAGCCAATTATTAACTTTCAAGCCATTAGTTTTAAACTAGCAGACATGGCGACTAAAATAGAGGCTGCCGAACTATTAACTCGTCAAGCAGCTGATATGAAAATGGCCAAGCAAAAGATGACCAAACAATCTGCAATGGCCAAATATTATGCTTCTGAAATATGTGTAGAAGTAGCTACCGATGCGGTCCAGATTTTCGGAGGTTATGGTTACACCAAAGATTTTCCAGTCGAAAAATTCTACAGAGATTCCAAACTATGTACTATTGGTGAAGGGACTTCGGAGATTCAAAAAATTGTTATTGCTCGTGAGTTGATGCGTGAATAATAATTGATTGCTACTATCTACAATTGCTTGTCTATTTTCGTTATAAAAATATTACTCAACAAATAATCAATTAATGAAAAAACTGACTATTGTTTTAGCAATACTCCTTTCAAGTTATTTTTCTTATCCTGTATTTGGACAGACTAGTACTATTTTTAGCGGTGGAAATATTGGATATACGGGATTCTATGCAGGACCATCTTTGTTTATTCATCACATTGACGGTGTCGGTCGTACTTCCGTCGGCGGTGAAATTGGAGTTGGATTTTCGAATTTCCTATTTGGTGGTTATCTCAATACAACGATCCGAGAATTCGATACGGACTTAGGAGAAAGCGACATAAGTGTTGCTCATGGTGGATTGGTATTAGGATTTACTACAAACCAGAGAAAGGCGATTCATTTTATAAGTAAGTTAAAAATTGGAATTGGTGACTCTGATGTTGGTGGAGCTGATTTTTTTGGCGTTGAAGACATGGATGATATTTTAGCTATTACTCCTGAAGTTGGGATTGAATTAAATCTTTTCCCTTTTGCAAAAATGGGTATAATCGCTTCCTATCAACATGTTATTGATATGGATAATGTTCCTGGTTTTGAAAGCTCAGATTTCTCTGGCTTCGGTGGTGGAATCAGTTTCCGCCTTGGAATGTTTAACAGAGATTTCGAAGAAGATGAAGAGCTTGAAATCAAAAGAAGAAGACGAAATTAAATCGTAAAAAACTTTTATAATGACGCTTTTACAATTTGAGTAAGGGCGTTTTTTTTTAATGTTTAACATTACGATATCAAACATAGATGATTTATTTCAGATCTCTACAAAGTATATTTCTTTTTCTATTATTCTTGTCAACGGGAGATGCTCAAACCAACACAATTTTCGACGTTTTCAATCAAGAATATAAGGGCTTCTTTGGTGGTCGATGCATTCAAATCCACCATATAAATGATCAAAAATTAACTTCCGGAGGTGGAGAACTAGGCTTTGGTTTTTCTAATATTTTAATAGGCGCATATTTCAGTAGTACAGTGGTAGATTTTGATGTATTTATTGAAAATGCCACAATTAGTCAATTACATGGTGGGTTCTTACTCGGATATACATTACATCAGAAAAAACTTTTTCATTTCTTAGGAAAACTAAAGATAGGTTTTGGCACTGCTAGTCTTCTTGCTGGAAGCCCCCTATCGGGAGAATCAGACATCGATGTCTTTATGGTTGCTCCAGAAATGGGTATCGAGATGAATATATATAAACATTTGAAAATAGGCTTCCTACTTTCTTATCAAAGTGTTTTAAATCTGAATTCTAAAATTCAATTTGACAATTCAAGTCTCTCGGGCTTGGGATACGGAATATGCTTGCGGTTTGGTATATTTGATAAAGGTAAAGGCGTGAACGTGGAAATGAAGAATAAGAGTTGGGAATCAAATTAATACTACTTTAAATACTATTAAAAAAAGTAAGTCTCAAAGGGCATCACCTTTTTTGTAATTATCTTTTGATCAAATTGAATGAAATTTATTACACACATCATCACTATTATTGCCTTAAGTTTGTCACTTCATACTTTTGGACAATCCAACTTTCCCTTTTCATCAGGTGATAGTGGTTATTCGTCATTTTTTATCTCTCCTACAGTTCAACTCTATAGAATGAACGAAGTAACACGTACATCGGTCAGAATGGATATCGGCCTCGGTGTATCGAAATTCATCATTGGTGGTTATTTCGATTCTTTTATAAAAGAGATCAATATTAAAATGGGGGAACTAGATGAACACATGACGAGCACAGGATTATTTTTGGGTTACGTGAATGACTTTTTTAAATCTTTTGATCAAATTTTCAAAATCCGTATTGGACCTGGAAACGGGGACAAAATATTTATTATTTCACCAGAGCTTGGCTTTGAAATTTGCCTTATAAAATACTTAAAAATAGGCTTTTTGGCATCCTACCAACAAGCCTATAATCTCAAAAATCTTCCTGATTTTCAACGATCTAATTTCGCAGGATTCGGAGGAGGAATTAACTTCAAAGTAGGTTTCTTTAAAGGAAAAAATTAGCATATTTCGAGATAAACCATGATTCAGGAAAAAAATATTTATGCCGTCAAGAAAATAAATTACGCTTTCTAAACAAAAATAAGACCTTTGCTCCATGTTTGACATCATCATAAAAACATTATTCGGTTTAGAAGAGGTCTTAGTAAGTGAGTTACAAAAAATAGGAGCTAAAGAAATTCAAGTCTTAAATCGAGCAGTCAAGTGCAAAGGAGATCAAGCTATACTATACAAAGCAAATCTTCATCTAAGGACAGCCATCAAAGTTTTGAAACCCATTGCTATTTTAAAAGTGCGTAATGAGGAAGAATTATATAAGCAAATTCGTACCATTCGTTGGTCGAGTTACCTCGGATTGAATCAAACATTTGCAATTGATGCCACAAGTAACAGCGATGCTTTTACTCACTCGAAATATGTGGCATTAAAATCAAAAGATGCCATCGTCGATCAATTTCGAGATACTTTTGGAAAAAGGCCTTCCATTGATACCCTAGAACCAGATCTAAGAATAAACATCCACATCTATCAAGATCAATGCACGGTCTCTCTCGATAGCAGCGGAACAACACTCGCCAAGCGAGGTTATAGAAAAGAACAAAGTGCGGCACCTATCAGCGAGGCCTTGGCTGCCGGAATGATTCTTTTGTCGGGATGGGATATGAAAACAGCATTTTTAGATCCCATGTGTGGCTCGGGGACGATTCCTATAGAAGCTGCTTTAATTGCCAATAAGGTTGCACCTGGAATCAATCGAACTTTTGCTTTTGAAAAATGGAAAGACTTTGATGAACAATTATGGGAAGAAATTAGGGATGAAGCAGAAGAAATGATAAGCCCTAATGATGTCGAAATTTATGGAAGTGATCTGGATTTCAAAGTGATTCGTATTGCCGAAAGAAATGCTGAATTAGCTGATTGTGATCACGTCATAGATTTTCAAGTAGGTAATTTTCTAGATACCAATGTCGATAATAGCAACATGCACATTGTGATAAATCCACCTTACGGTGAAAGGTTAAACTCCAATGAAGACATGGTTCCTTTTTACAAACAAATCGGTACTCAATTAAAACATCATTGTTCGGGATCGGAAGCATGGATCATTACTTCTGATATTCAGGACATCAAATTCATTGGGCTCCGACCCTCAAGAAAAATCAAGTTATTCAACGGTCCACTTGAATGTCGCTTTCAGAAATACGAGTTGTTTAAGGGTAAGAAAAAAGATCGTTCACGCCATTAAGCATAATGCCAAAGTCTTACCTAAGATTGACAGAAAACAGATAGAAGGATCGTTCAAAATGGTTTATTTTGTGAGTAAATGCGTTTAGCTTTAAACATATTGTTTCTAACTGTCGGGATCTTGTTCCAAATCGAGAGCTTTGCTCAATGTGATCCTTATTTTAAAAATCCACATAGTATTCGCAATGCCAATTACGAGATTAATCTCCAGTTAGATCATGAAAAGAAAAAGATCCTAGCGACCGAACAATTAATTTGGATTAACACTTCTCCAGACACGTTGAATGAAATGCGCTTTTATATGTATTTGAATTCCTTCAAAAACATGGAATCCACCTTTATGAAAAGCGCCAATAATATTTTTGGTCAAGACATCACAAAAAGAACATCCGACACATGGGGATGGATCGATATTACAAAATTGATCGACTCTAATGGATCTTCCTTAGAGTATCGATATATCCAACCTAGTGATGATAACACAGAGGATCAATCTATATTATCAGTAGCCCTTAAGGAAGAATTATTGCCTAACGACACCTTAATTCTCAACATGAATTTTGAGGCAAAAATGCCCAAAACCATTGCGCGAATGGGATATGCGAAGGATGATTTTTTCATGTTTGTACATTGGTTTCCACAAGCCTGCCCCTACGTCACAAAGGCGGATGGAACTTGGGCGTGGAATTCTCATCAAGCCCATCGAAGAACCGAGTTCTTCGCGGATTTTGGAAATTACGATGTCAAAATTACAACAGACAAAAAATTTATTTTAGGAGCCAGCGGTTGTTTGGTTAGCCAAATTGAAAATTCGGACAATACGATAACCAGCCATTATCATGGAGAGGATTTGATTGATTTTGCCTGGACAGCCTACCCTTCTTATGAAGTCATGGAAGATCAATGGAAACATGTATATATCCGTCTATTGATCCCAGGAGAACATTGTACCCATGGACAACGTTTGATTCAAGCCGTTAAAAATTCCTTGGAATATTTTGAAAAACATGTGGGAGAATATCCCTACACTTATCTCACCATGGTTGACCCTCCAATGAAAGGATTGCGATCGGGTTTTATGGAATATCCTACTTTTATCACAGGAGGTTCGTTTTACGCTTGGCCTTCAAACATCCGTTCTATTGAATCGCTCATGATTCACGAATTTAGCCATCAGTATTTTATGGGTATGGTCGCATCAAATGAAAAAGAAGAAGCGTGGTTGGACGAAGGATTTGTTACCTTTTATGAAGACTGTATCATGGAAGAGTATTACGGAAAAGACCAGTCGCTTTTTAATATTTGCGGTTATGCCGCCAACAATTCTTCGTTCACACGAAACGAATACACTAGTCTTGACAACTTAAGTTTGGATATCATCAATCAACCAGGATGGAAAAGCAAAGGTGATACTAAGCCTATTGTCTATGCCAAAACCGCCACCATGTTGCAAACCTTAAAACGATTGGCTGGTGAAGAAGCTTTTGACAAAATGATGAAGAATTACTTTAATCGATGGAAATTTAAACATCCTAAATCTCAGGATTTTTACGCTGTTGCGAATGAGTATTTAACAGATTTATTGGAGTCTAAATACGGAATGGATTTAAATTCTTTTTTAGACCAAAGTTTGAATACCACTCGATATTGCGATTTCAAGGTAGGACAGTTACGTCATATTCCTATTAAATCGAAACATGGCTGGTTTGGAAATCAGGATAAAATCAAATACCAAGAAGGAAAAAAAACAGGTCATTTTTTGTCCAAAGTGAGAATTGAACAATTGGGTACTTTTGAAATTCCGGTTGAAATTGAATTCTATTTAGATAACGGTAATGTGATTAAAGAAATATGGAATGGAAAAGGAAGATCAAAAGATTTTGTATTTGAAGGACCTTCCAAAGTCAAATCTGTTCATATTGATCCTGAGCAAAAAATATTTATTGATGTTGATCTAAATAACAATAGCTATTTTTCAAATCCCATTGATCTAAGCATAAAAAAATATTCGGCGAAAGCCATCTACTGGTTCCAAAATGCATTACAAACGGTTGGATTTCTATTTTAATGATAAAGATTTTTATAAAAAGTATAAAGAATGGTTTTCGTTTTAAGATGATTGGTCTCATCATCTACACGGTGCAGCTTTTGTTGGCATTGACTTTGGGAATACAAATTTATCAAGTAATGGATGCGTCTATAGGCAACTCGGCCGGTTTATCCAACTTGTTAGAACAATTTAATTATACAACTTTTAATGACTTTTTAAATGTACACGGCGCTTCCATCTCGCCTATTTTTGGTCAATTGAGATATCTACTATTGGTTTATGCTGTTTTCAGTATCTTTTTAAATGCGGGAAGTTTGGGCTGTATCATTCTGAATGAAAATTCATGGTCTTCATTTTGGTCCAATGCTGCTCGCTACTTTTTTGCATTTTCAAAGATTGCACTATTCTTTCTTATTATATTCTTCTTTATTTCTGCCCTAATTTGGATTCCAATCCTTAGTAGTTTTGAAGCAGCTATGGAATACTTCTATACTGAGAAGCCTTATGTCTGGATATTAATCCTTGCATTTCCCTTATATTTTTTGTTATTGAGTTTCATTTTTCTTTGGTCTGTTCATTCTAGAATTTCCATCATTCGAGAAGACTTGAATGTGATCTTTGGTTTAAAAAATGGATTATTTAAAACGAAAAAATATTTTTGGAAAAGTTTATTAGTACTCTTCATGTTTGCACTTGTCATGTTCTTCGGAACTTTCATATATCTCTGGGCAAATAAAACAGTGGGAATGGTCTCTGGGTGGACCATATTGATATTCATTCTGCTCCAACAAGCGATTATCTATCTGAGAATATTATGGCGTTTTATGATTTATAAGAGCATCGATAATATTAGCGAAGGAAATCATGAAAATTAAAAAATCATCAAAGATTGCACTTTACAAATTCACCGAATTAAAGTTAAATCGCCTGCCATCTCATATTTATTGTTGTTGTTTGAATCGACGAATGTTATAAAATATACGTATATCCCTTGTTCACAGTATTGTCCATTTATTTTTCCATCCCAAAATGGTTGGCTCTCCGATGAGAAAAACACCAAGTTTCCCCAACGATCATAAATGCTACATTGCGAAATATGTATATCGGGAGATGTAAAGATGGTCCATTCGTCATTATTGTTATCTCCGTTGGGTGAAAATATATTAGGTGCGTAGATGCCTGTCTCCTCCTCTAGAAGTTTGACCATAAAAGTAGATTCATAGGTACAGCCAGATTTATGTTCTAAATATATGCTTATTTCTGTATCTTGAATTGGTGTAATTTCTACAATGATACAAGTATCGCAATTTACGATTGCAGCATTATTCCACAAGACAGACCATTCAAATGGATTTAGCCCCAAATCAATCTCAATACTATGATCCAGCTTTACTATGGTATCCGTTAGTATCGGAATTTGATCTATTTCTGGAAGCTGAGGTAAGGTAATTGTAAACTGTTTTGTGCAATTAGGTTGAGAATACAAGTCTAAAGTTGCTTCTAGAATGCCATTTGAATAATTTGTTTGATAGCTTGTATCTCCGTTGCTCCATATTGGTTTCCAAATTGTTTGCGAGTTTATACTTAGTAATATTTCTAAATTTTCACAATCAATATCTGTTTCTGGTATCGGTGGTTCATTTACCATGCCCACATAAATGATATGAACGGAATCACATCCAATCATTGACGTTTGAAATGTTTCATATTGTCCTTCTGACATCACCCAATTTCCGCCAATTTCGATGGAATCTCCGGGACACAATAAAACTTCTTCTGATGACTCCAAAAAATCAACAAAAATGACCTTATAATTTGAAACACTGTCACATCCATTGACTGCTTCGGAGTACTCCCAGACATCTTTATCCGATGTAATTGTTTCTCCGAAAATCTGTACTGTATCACCTTGACATACAATTAATGTATCATAAGTCTCAAAATTTTCTTTTATCGTTAACTCTACAGAGATTAATGAATCACAGCCGAAAGAATTTGGTACCCATATATTATAATTGTCATCATTACTGTACCATTCGTTATAAAGATAGATTGAGTCGCCTTCACAAATTTGAAATTGTAAATTATTCATTGGCAATGGATTGACAACAACTGAATATGTTTGTATAGAATCACAACCTGATGAAGCTGTAAAAATTTGCTGTAGGGAGGTATCGCCAGTAATCCAATTACCAAAAATTTGGACGGAGTCAAATTGGCAAATATTTAAAGTTTCATTCACAACTAATTCATTCACAACTTCCAAACGCAAAATAATTGAACTGTCACATCCCAACATATTTTGAGTCATCATTTCGTATATCCCCGTAGTATTTAGATACTCCCCATTAAATAAAATAGAGTCTGAAGAACATATTTGCTCTGTAATTTCTGTTGAGTCCGGTTTGGTAAAAATCACATCCAGAACATCCAATTGACTACAGTCCAGCGCAAGATGTTCGTAAATTCCTGAAGATGTTATGGTTTGGCCTTGAAAATTAATTGTATCTCCACTACAAGTATTGATGAACATTGTATCCATTTCAGGAATTATTCTATCAAGTATTATTGAATCATAGCTGATGCAATTACCTTTTCGAGCTTGAATATAAAAAGTAGTTAATGAGCTTACATCTACGGAAACATTCATGCATGTATCACAATCTACTAGCGTCGTTGGCGTCCAAAACACTTGATCATAATCGCCTTCTATTGTTAATGTGGTGTCTTGATTAAAGCACAGATTTATATCTGGACCTAAATTTATGTCAGAACTTTCATCGATGATCACCTTAAGCGTATCACGATAAACTCGATTGCAATAATCAGTGACTTCGACAGTATGTAAGCCCGCTTCTACTGCAGAGTAAATAGAATCCGTCGTTAAATCATTCCAAAGGTAGCTTTCGAAACCTGATCCAGCATTTATCGTAAATACCTCAGTATGACATTTAAAAATATCAGGACCCAGATTTAAGTTTTTTATGCTAATATCAAATGAAACACTAGCTATATTGTTTTCATAGTTACATTCATATATTCCTGTTAAATTTGAACTTTCGGCCCCAGGGGCAAATCCTTCATCATTGACCGTCCACCAAATCTGAGACTGTCCAATTGGATGAGCAAGAGCCACTCTGAAAGTATCTTGATTTAGATATTTCATTGTAGAGATGTCATATTCAAAACACCAAGTTCTCGATTCTAAGGGGTCAAGAACAAGACCATTTGCAAGATCTTCATAAGGATCTGATAAATAACATGCACCATTGATACAGTTCACACCCGAGTCTACACCTACATTAGCTACAGCTATATAAAAGATGAGACTATCAGGATTGCACTCCTGATCAATCACAGATATTTGAAAATCTGGACCTCCTAGATAGAGCACAAACTCATTATTCGAATAATCGCATTCTGAAATTTCAGTATTTGGAAAATCTGGCTGATAGTATCCTCCTTCATCATTGATAACTATCATAAGGGAGTCGATTCCGGGCAACTGAGGCATCATGATACAGCTCGTATCTGATGTAATCATAAGTGAATCCAAGAGTCCATTTGAGCCATTCTCCCATGGTGGTAGATAACAACTCACCGTCACCCCATTACGGATGATCAATGTGTCGTTAGATATTGGGTGCAAGCATACTTCTATACTGTCACCTATACATTTTGATGATGCTTTAACTGATAAATCTCTTTGTAGCTCTGGCCATACATAGCACCCTTCTTGGGTCCTCATCGTTGCCTGTACCATAAAGTTATTATAAGGAGTATTGCAAGTCTCTCTTGGACAGTTTTCTATGCCTTGTAGCGGCTGTGCGGCATTTTGTTGGTAACGAGGTATGGTAAGGTCATCATTGACCTGCGTAGGATTATAGGCATACTGATTCCAAACAGAGCGAGCAGGTGCCCAAGGTGTAGTGGCGGATTCGAAGCAATATATTTTAGATTCTTCTTCACCAGCCATGGTTCCAACAATTAGAATTTCTGCTTGATTGTCATCATCTATATCAGCAATAATTGGTGATTCAAGACCCGTATTACTAAATATTTGAACACTATCGATGATTAATCCAGTTTCACCTTCAATGAGTTTCAGCGAAGTTTCATCTCTATAAATTAACTCTTGCTTACCATCTTGATTAAAATCAAACATAGTAACTCCTGTAAATCCTGAGTTATCTGATGTAGGTAAGCTATAAGTAAGCTCTAAATCTTGTGTACCTACGTATCGATAAACTCTTAACTCATTTCTAAATGTCATAGCTATTTCAGGCATACAATCACCATCAATATCCCCTATAGCTGCTACACCACCTCTTTCACCTGCATTAGCAGAAGCAATTAGTTCATTATCCCTTGGATTCCATATCCATATACCTCCGCCATCTCCATTGTCCGATCCACCCACAATTATTACATCTAACTTTCCATCACCATCTATATCAGCAACTGATGATAAACCATCGTTGATCGGGCTTACAGCAGTAATGGCCTGCAATTGATTTCCAATAGAATCATTTAGGTTATTAAATTCAGGAATATATACTGTTTTGCCAGCAATTACTTCTAAAACATCATTTGATTCTATGACATCCGCTGCAATAGTATTAGAATACCCACAATTATATACTGATGTTCCCCCATTGCATCCAAGCCCTTCTTCCCCTTCAAATAAAATATTTCCATTTTGACCATTGATAACGTGTCGCATCCTTAGGATTTCTGTTATACCGTCTGAATTTAGGTCGGCTACACTTAATTGATAGGTAGCACTAGTTACTGAACTGCTTGTTGAATTAGAATTGAATTGTGTATAACCTATAGGTTCACTATTTAAGATAGTATTCAACTCTGAATCCATAATTTTGGTCTCTCTGTGAATTGGGATAATTATTTCTGCCACACCGTCTTGATTAGTGTCTACAATTGCAGGAGTGCCAGAAATAAAATCATATTTTTTTTCATTAATAAGTACACCCGTAGGTCCATAAAGTAATGTAGCGTAGTAATTGGCGCTGAATAAATCAACACTTTCAAATCTTACTGAAAAAATTTCTGTTTCATTGTCTCCATTAATGTCTCCTACAACAATATTTGAAGTTGATCTCCCAATAAAACCACTCTCCCACTTTACTTTCATTTTAATATCAGGAAAATTGTCCGGGATAATCTCACAGTCATATGAACAATGAGCTTGATATGCACCATCCTCACAAGGGCAGTCTGGATCGAAGAGATCGATGAGGCCATCTCCATCATCGTCTTGTTCATTTCCACAGACTTCTGATCCATCATTAGTTATAGTGATGTATTCGCACATCCTATCATTGCAATAATCTCCATCGATCTCCAGACAGATTTTGACAAAGTCAATATTATTGACATAGATACTATCCTGCGTAAATGAAGAAATCTGTATTGTATCACCGCTACCGTCGAAAACCACCCAACTTGTATTACTGGTATTTTCTGAACAATCTTCAAAAACTAAGTATTG
>JAHDCZ010000143.1 GCA_020629615.1 Saprospiraceae bacterium | reverse complement strand
TATTTCCTAATTTCGCGTGATCGTTAAATTATATTGTATGTCCTTTACCCGATTCCCCAGTAATTTTAAAATTATAGTTGCTCTTTTTGTCTTAGCTTATTGTTTTTGTGCTTGTGTGCCAGAAAATGTGAAGTATAGCGACGAGATTATGATTGATCATAACCAAGCTGATTTTCGAGCCATCTTTAATTATCAAGATCGTCTTCTGAGCGATTCTTTGTACCCTTATTTTAAATCTTCTAATCCAAGTGTTCGCTATTTGGCAGTCAACGCTTTTGCTTCTATACAATCAAAAGAATCTATTGACTCCATTGCTACCTTATTGGAAGACCCAAATTTGGAAGTTAGAGCCGCAGCTGTATATGCTTTAGGACAAATCGGAACAGCCAAATCTGAAAAATATATTATTCAAGCTTTTAAGTCACAAGATACTTTTGATGTAAATAATGTGTGCAACAGAAACATTTTAGAAGCGATCGGAAAATGTGGTTCTGAATCATATTTAAAAGCCCTAAGTACGGTGAAAGGATATCGAGATACTGATACTTTGTTGATTGAAGGACAATGTCGAGGAATTTATCGTTACGCCACAAGAGGAATGACAATTCCAGATGGGACTAAAAAGATGGTAGAAGTTTTAAACAATTCTAACATTCCTTCATCAACCAAATTAATAGCCGCCAACTACTTATTCCGAGCAAAAAATATTGATCTCGCGCCTTATAAATTTCAACTTGTAGAATTCTTATCCAGTAATGATCCGAAAATAAGAATGACGATTGCCACAGCTCTCGGCAAAACCCAAGATCTAGAAATGCTTCCTTATCTTATCAATAGACTTAATATTGAAGAGGACTATCGGGTAAAGTCCAACATTATTCGGGCATTTATACATTTTCCTTACATACAAGTGATTGAAACAATTCTGCCTCTCATTAATGATCAAAATCCTCAAGTTGTAAAGTCGGCTTTGAATTATTTATCGAATTCTGGAAACAAAAATGACGCTTTAATTTATCGTCAATACATAACAGATAGTTTAAATAATAAAACAAAGGCTGGGCTTTATAAAGTTGTTCTTTCTAATCTGCCGCATTACTATACCAATACAAGAAGTATACTCCAAACAGAAATCTTGGAGCTGATCGAAAAAACTTCCGATCCATACGAAAAGTCCAATTATATCGAAGCCTTAGCTTACAACCCTAGAGCATACCAAGCGATCTACGATCTTGCTAAAGAAAATGATGTTCCGATAATCGGGACGACCTGCGCTACCGCCCTAGGTACCTTGTTGAGTAGTGAAAATTTTGTAAAGGTATTTAAATATCAATCTACTAAGACAAGAAAAGAAATAGCGATACTTCTTCGTAATCTTATTGAGTTGGGTGATTCTGGAACGATGTCCGCCGCGGCTGGCGCCATTTACAATCCAGAAACTCAACTGAAAGAAATTATTGATAGTACTCAGTACCTTTTAAATGCAAAAAACAACTTGAAGTTGCCGAAAGATATTGAAACCTATAACGAGATTAATAGAGCGCTTTGCTTTTTACAAGATAGAGAATATGTTAAGAGAGAGTTTGGTTTTAATCATCCAATCGATTGGACTGCCTTGAATAATGTATCTGACTCAACTCGAATAGTGGTCAAGACAAGCAAAGGCAATTTTAGTATGAGACTGTTTCAAAACAAAGCGCCTGGCACTGTGGCTAATTTTTTAAACTTAGTCAATGCTGATTTTTATGATGGCAATATCATTCATCGTGTGGTTCCCAATTTTGTAGTTCAAATTGGTTGCCCACGTGGAGATGGATATGGTGGTTTGGATTACTCCATTCGTTCAGAATTGCCTCAAATGTACTATATGGATGAAGGTTATGTTGGCATGGCATCTTCGGGAATTCATACCGAAGGAACACAATGGTTTGTAACGCATTCTCCCACGCCACATTTGGATGGACGATATACCATTTTTGCCAAAATTACCGAGGGTATGGATGTTGTCCTTGACTTGGAAATAGGGGATAAAATATTAGACCTTGTCAAACTATAATTAATCTAAAAGCAATTTTTTTAAAAATATAATTCATGAAAGAGACACCAATTACTTCCAAGCATATTGCCTTAGGGGCAAAAATGACAGACTTTGCTGGCTACAATATGCCTGTCATTTATACTAGTATAATTGAGGAACATTTGGCAGTTAGAAATAACGTTGGAGTTTTTGATGTTTCCCACATGGGGGAGTTTATTTTAAAAGGAAAACACGCATTGGACTTGATCCAAAAAATAAGTTCCAATGACGCTTCTGGATTAAAAATCGGAGACGCACAGTACACTTGTATGCCTAACGCGACCGGTGGTATTGTAGATGATATGCTCGTGTATCGCTTAGACGAAGATCTTTGTTCAGAAGGTGAACAAGCTTTTATGTTGGTTGTCAATGCATCAAATATAGATAAAGACTGGGCATGGATAGAAGAAAACAATACCATGGATGTGAGGATGAAAAATATATCCAATCGTTCAGGTTTGTTGGCGGTTCAGGGACCGAATGCGATCAAAGTTTTGCAAAAATTGACGGATCTGAATCTTGAAGAGATTAGTTATTATACCTTCAAAAAAGGGACGATGGCGGGCATTGAGAATGTCCTGATTTCTGCTACCGGTTATACTGGGTCAGGAGGATTTGAGTTGTATGTAGATAATAACAAATTAGATGATCTCTGGGATGCTATTTTTGAGGCTGGAGCCGAATATGATATTAAACCCATCGGTTTAGGTGCACGAGATACGCTTCGCTTGGAAATGGGATTTTGTCTCTATGGGAATGATATTGATGATAACACATCACCAATAGAAGCAGGATTGAAATGGATTACTAAAGTCGGTAAAGAGGCTGATTTTAACTCAAAGTCAATCTTCCAAAATCAGATTGAAAATGGGATCGATAAACGATTAGTTGGTTTTATATTGGATGAAAGAAGAGTGCCAAGACATGATTACATCATTTACGATTTGGAAGAAAACGAAATTGGTCGCGTTACCTCTGGTACTATGTCGCCTACTTTAGAAAAGCCCATCGGCATGGGATACGTTGCTAAAGCACATTCCAAAAAAGGAACAAAAATTTTAATCAGTACTGGGAAAAAGATGCTACAAGGAGAAATTGTACGTCCTCCCTTCGTTAAGATTGATAAATAACTAAACCTTTTCTCGTAATTTCGATTAGTATTTAGATCATTCTATCATCATGGACTATCGTCAAGGAAAAGAACACTTTATTAAAGCATGGGGTGATGTCGCCATCAACTGGGGCATTAATAAGACTATGGGCCAGATTCATGCGTTAATTCTTATTTCGGATGATCACCTTTGTGCGGATGATATTAAAGAACAGCTCTCGATCTCAAGCGGTAATGCTAATATGAATATTAAAGCCCTCATGGAATGGGGACTCATCTATAAAAAAAGGATGGATGGCTGCCGAAAAGACTATTACATCGCGGAGAAGGATATGTGGGAAATATTCAGAAACATCATTCTACAACGCAAAAGAAAAGAGCTTGATCCCATGATTTCCATGCTGGAAGAAGTTTCTCAGGTGGAAGGTCTTTGTACTCAATCAAAAGAGTTCTGCAAAGTAGTTTCGGACCTGAAATCATTCTCCCAAAGAGCCGATGGCGCGCTATCAAATCTTTGTAAAGAAAAACAAAATTGGCTCGTCGGTACTTTTTTGAAGAGTCTACGGTAAAGAATTCATAAAAATGGCTTACTTTTCGCTACCTAACGATTAGATAATAGACTCTTTACAATGCGAATTTTTCCTTTCCAAGCCCTCTATCCTAAAATGGAGCTAGTTACTTCTCCTTCATCTTTTTTTGGAACAATCAAACATCAATATCCTCAATTTGTTAAAAGTGGATTCTTCAAAAAATCTTCAAAGGAAGGAATTTATGTTTATCAGATAAAGTCTAAAAAGGCAAAACATGTTGGCATCATTGCAACCACCGATATTACCGAAATTGTAGAAGATAATATTCTTAAACACGAAAACACGCTGGCAGCCAAAGAGCAAAGCATGATGCAATTACTCTTGGAAAGACAGGCCATGATCAAACCCGTTTTATTGGGTTATAACAATGTAAAGGAAATTGATGAGTTTACAGATCGAGTGATGAGCAGTGCTAAACCAGATCTTAAAATTAAATTTGAAGTAGAAAGACAGATCCATTCTTTATGGCAGGTAAGTGATGGCGATCGTGTGGAAAAAATAAGACAACTATTTCTTAAAAAAGTCCCTCAGTCTTATATCGCGGATGGTCACCATCGCTGTTCCACTACCCTTAAATTATATGAAACCAATAAGGTAAAATCTTCTGGACATGGAGCAGGAGGTATCCTAAGCGTTTATTTTCCTTTTAAAGAATTAAAAATTTACGATTACAATCGAATCGTAGAGTTGATGACCTTTATGGGCCCGATTGAATTTATGGCAGCATTAAGCAAGTACCTTCAAATCCAAAAAATTGATGAACCAAGTCGCCCGCAAAAGAAATATGAAATGACTATGTTCATGCACGGCTCCTGGTATCTGCTCAAATGGAAAAAGAAAATCCTTAAAAAATACAAGTCCGAGAAAATTGTGTTGGATGCCTCCTTATTCAATGAGTGGATACTCAATAAGATATTAGGCGTCAAAGATGTTCGTACCGATATTAGAATTAAATATGTGGAAGGCACACTCGGTGCGCAAGGGGTAGTTGAAAAAGCACTTAAAAATCCTGAGAATGTCGGTTTCTGCTTGTACCCGGTGACCGATGATGAAATTAAACAAATCGCTGACGATCGTAAAACCTTACCGCCTAAGAGTACGTGGTTTGAACCCAGAATCAAAAATGGATTGATTGTTCAAGAATTTTAATATGAGAAAAATTTCTGCCGACCTTATTTATGTTGGAAATGGAGAAGTGCTTACTGACAAAGTCCTTCTATTTGATGGTGAGCGATTAATAGATATCATCCATAAAGATCAAACTGATGGGATTGAATATTATAGAGGAGCGCTTTGCCCAGGATTTATAAATACACATTGCCACCTGGAGCTATCTCACATGAAGGCCAAGATTGCCACAGGGACTGGTTTAATTCCATTCATCGCTAGTGTTGTAAAGTTTCGTGATTTTCCTCAAGAAGAAATTGATAATGCCATTCGATTAGCCGATGAAGAAATGTATAACAATGGGATTGTGGCCGTTGGGGATATCTCTAACAAGGCAGATACGGCTACTGTGAAATCTTCGAGTAAGATCGATTATTATACCTTTCTAGAGATGTTTGATTTTCATCAAGCACATCTACTGGAGCCGACCAAAGAACAGTACAAATTAGCTTTTGCTCAACAGTCGGAAGTAGGTCACAATAGAAAAAATTACGTACCTCATGCACCTTATTCAGTAAGTGCTGATTTGTTTGCTTATATCAATTCACAACTGCCTGAATCGCAGTGTACAATCAGCATTCATAATCAAGAGACCTTTGCAGAGAATCAAATGTTTTTGGAGGGTAAGGGAGAATTATTTGACTTTTACCAAGGATTTGGATTTTCTATGGATCATTTTAAATCAACAGGACAAACGGCTATTCATTATAATCTTTCTTTGATGCTTCCGGATCATCGAAGTCTATTTGTTCATAACACCATGACCACAAAAGAGGACATCATGGCGGCCCATCAATGGAGCGATCACGTGTATTGGGCGACCTGCCCCAATGCCAATCTCTATATAGAAAATCAATTGCCAGATTATCAAGCGTTTGTGGATACAAAAGCAAAAATGACTATTGGTACCGATAGTTTGAGTTCCAATTGGCAATTGTCCGTGTTGGAAGAATTGAAAACGATTAAAAAATATAAGTCATTTCTAGATACAGGTTTGCTGATTAAATGGGCGACTTTAAATGGTGCCCATGCCTTGGGGTATGATGATCGTTTAGGATCTCTAGAGAAGGGAAAAACACCTGGACTTTTGCATTTGTCTGGTGATATAGTAAATGGTCATATTGATTTGCTTTCCACTACTACAAATCCCTTAGAAGTTTTCAGATTGATTTAAAGATTTGGCATTGAGTGACGAGTAGCGAAAGATTTTTTTTGGCTTTCGCCGAAAGGGTATCCATTTCCATCCAAGTATGCGCATGACCCACAAAATCCATATGCAAGTAATCCGCAGTTA
>JAHDCZ010000142.1 GCA_020629615.1 Saprospiraceae bacterium | reverse complement strand
TAGGGATTTGATCCCAAACCAAAGAACCTGCAAAGGCTGGATTTGGAGGCCAAAACCCTTCCGGGACTGCGGTCCAGTTATGATATTCATTGACAAACTGCAAATTGCGAACAAAGTTCAATCCCCATTCATCAAAATTTTGGTTGTAGCGAAGAATTTTGAAAGGAATCGCAAATTCTGCGGTCCATCCATCATCATTAACTTGCGTTTCTACGTACCACTTATTACTCCAATCTTCTGAGACTCCAGAATTGGGTGATAAGGTGGCATCCCATTGCACGCCCACAGCGGATGTTCCAAACATCGTTGAATTGGTCTTGGTATTCAATGGATCTAAAATTACTGCGATACCATCATTGGACCAATATTCGTCTCTTTTTAGACTGGTAATTGTAATATCCTCCTTTTGAAAACAACGGGCCGCCACATACAAAAAATCATTGTCGTATGCTAGCATCACCTCTGTCTTGGGATCCGCATTGGCTTCAAAATATGGAACTTTCTGCCAAAAATCAGTTCCAATTTCTGCATCGGACCAAGTGGATTCTATCAAGCTTCCGTCAATCTTAATCTCATCTTTAATCTCATGAATATGATAACGATACGTGGCTCTTAGATCCATAGAGTCTATCGCTTGACTTTGTGCCAAATTCAGGCGGATCACTAAAAGAAAAAGAAGAGATAAAAACCTCATCAAGATGACTTTTTGTACCCTAACGCAATATAGAATCAAGATACATATATAAAAAAACAAATATACGAATCCCCTATGCTTATCGAATAATTATATCCTCTAAATTAGGATTAATAAGCAACGTGAAGTATAGTATATTTGTAAGGTGGAGAGAATCTAAATGAGATTCTCTATCTATTATCAAATGTGAAATCGAATGCAAAAAGAAATCTTCCAGTTAAGACCCTCAGATGAGTTTATTGAATTAATCAAATTACTGAAATTAAAACAAATCGCACAGACAGGTGGACATGCTAAAATAATGGTGGAAGAAGGGTTAGTCAAAGTCAACGGAGTTCAAGAGTTTAGAAAACGAAACAAACTTCGTACTGGTGATGTCATAGAAGTAGAAGATTTGATGATCACAATAAAATCAGCTGATTAAATGATCAGAAAAATAAAGTCATAATACGTGAAAGTCTGTATCGCTGAGAAACCTAGTGTTGCCAAAGAAATAGCCATGGTCATCGGAGCCAAAACTCGTAAGGAAGGCTTTTTTGAAGGTAATGGTTATCAAGTCACTTGGACCTTTGGTCATTTCTGCACTTTATTGCAACCTCAAGATTACAAACCGCAATGGAAGCGTTGGGACATCAACAGTTTACCTATGCTTCCCGATCATTTTGAAACCAAATTGATGGCTGATAAGGGCGTCAAAAAACAATTCAAAATCATCAAAGGATTATTTAAAAAAGCAAGTTTAGTGATCAATTGCGGAGATGCGGGTACCGAAGGAGAATTGATACAGCGCTGGGTGATCAAAGAAGCCAAGTACAAAGGTCCGGTTCAACGCTTATGGATTTCATCACTAACATCCGAGGCAATCAAAAAAGGCTTTCTTGATTTAAAACCTGCCAATAAGTTTGACAAGCTTTTTTATGCTGCAAGTTCTAGAGCTATTGGTGATTGGTTATTAGGAATGAATGCTACTCGATTATATACTTTAAAATACGGTGGCTACAAACAAGTATTATCGATCGGAAGAGTCCAAACACCTACCCTCGCCATGTTGGTCAATCGATATGTAGAAATTCAGAATTTTGTGCCCAAACCATATTGGGAATTACACACAAAATATCGAGATGTCATTTTCAAAAACACCACGGGTAAGTTTGAAAATCAAGATGAGGGAAAAAAACTACTGGATCAAATTCAAGGGATCAACTTGCTTATCGCGAATGTTGAAAAAAAAGATGGTAAAGAGTATGCTCCAAAGCTATATGATTTGACCAGTCTTCAAGTACATTGTAATAACAAGTACGGATTTTCGGCAGATCGAACTTTAAAGATCGTTCAAAAACTTTACGAAATGAAGGTGGTCTCTTATCCCAGAGTAGATACCACCTACCTTCCAGAAGACATCTACCCAAAGGTACCGAGCATTTTAAAAGGACTAGCAAACTACAAGCAATTATGCGATCCCATATTGGCATCAAAGATTCGAAAGTCTAAAAAGGTATTTGATGATAAAAAAGTAACCGATCATCATGCCATCATCCCCACCGGAGAGGAGCGTTCTTTAAGCGGCGAGCAACTGCAAGTGTATGACATGATCGTTCGACGATTTCTAGCCGTTTTTTATCCGGATTGCAAAGTGGCGAAAACTACTGTCAAAGCAAAAGTTGGCGAGGTGGATTTTATTGCCAAAGGAAAAGAAATAATTGATCCAGGGTGGAGAATACTTTTTCCTAAAAAAGATCAATCTGAAAAGGAATATGATGATGATAAGGAGAAAGACGACAATAAAGTACTTCCCTCATTTAAACAAGGTGAACAAGGGGCTCACGATCCAATGTTATTAGAGAAAATGACCAAGGCTCCTCCTTACTTTACCGAAGCCTCCTTGCTCCGAGCGATGGAAACAGCAGGCAAGCAGGTAGACAATGAAGAACTAAGAGAACTCATGAAAGCCAATGGGATCGGACGACCTTCGACTCGTGCGAATATTATTGAAACCCTATTTCGCAGAAAGTATACCTATCGACGTAAAAAACAAATTCTACCCACAGACACGGGCATCCAATTAATTCATACCATCAAAAATAAATTACTAATTTCTGCAGAGCTTACGGGACAATGGGAAAAAAGATTAAAAGAAATTGAGCTTGGTCTATCTAGTCCCAAACCTTTTATTCATGATATGAAAAAAATGGTGGATGATCTCGTGACAGAAGTACGATTAGAAAAAAATGTTCAACGCTTTAGCGCTTCCGCGAATACTTACGCTGGGAAAGGTCAAAAGACAAAAAGAAGAACCAATAAGAATTCTTCAGCAAAAAAATCAAAGAATAAAACAACTAGTCGTTCGATGACTTGCCCCAAATGTACACGAGGCACCGTTCTCAAAGGAAAAACCAGATATGGCTGCAGTGAATATAAATCCGGTTGTGACTTTGCGATCCCATTCGCCCTCAAGGGCAAAAAAATAAGTGACAACCAAATCAAAAGACTTGTAGACAAAGGAAGCACCGTAAAACTCAAAGGATTCAAAACCGAAGACGGAAAAATAGATGGAAAAATAGTACTTGGAAAGGACGGTCAATTATTGTTCAATAGAATCGGCAATCAATCCCCTAGTGAAAAAAACAAATCTTTGAAGGCAACAAGGCCTCTTTGTCCCAAATGTAAAAAAGGAACATTCATCAAGGGTAAGACTGCGTATGGTTGCTCACGATGGAAAGATGGCTGTGATTTTAAATACAGTTTTGCAGAGATCAAAAAAGTAGCAGCAGGACAACAACTAACAAAATCTCTTGTTTTAAAAATCATCTCAAGTTAATCCCTACTACCATATTCCCCGAAAGGGAAAAAACATAACAAAATTTAAAAATACTGAGTATCTTGTTGGTAACAAACCAACTTAAGAGATGAAAATATTAAAGTACATTCTTGCCATCATTTTAATTCTAGTCATTCTTTTTTTATTGCTTGGTGTATTTAGACCATCGGTGTCCTACGAGTGTGAAGTCTCTGTCAATAAATCACCCAAAGAATCTTGGGCGGTAATGAACGATCAGGATAAGCTCAGCAAATGGATCAAGGGATATAAAAGATCCGAACTCGTGAGTGGAACTGCTCAGACCGTCGGAGCGGTTTCTAATGTATTCGTCGACGACAGAGGAAAGGAAATGATGATGACAGAAACCATTAAGTCGGTAGAGGAAAATTCACATCTAGAAATGGAATTTAGTATGGATTTTATGAATATGGATTACAAAATCAGTTTTAATGAAGAGGACAATATGACGATCATAAAAAGCAACTCCGTCACGACAGGCAATGGAATGTTTGCAAAATCAATGATCGCGTTGATGCCGAGTGCCATGAAAGCTCAGGAACAAGAAAATCTAGAAAATTTAAAGAAACTGATTGACAGTAATACTAAAAATTATTTCCCAGTCGAAGAAGCAGCAATTGAACAATTAATTGAAGATTAAAAAAAGGAATCGCAATACTTCCGATTCCATGAGACTTACACATATGAAGGGTACCGAGAAAACTACACTGGTTATACTAATGCTTTTGCTGTGTTTAAACTTGGGATTTGCTCAAGTAAATTTTTACGATGAAGAAACTTGGGCTGAGGCGATCGAGGAGGCAATCTTTGAAGACAAACCAATTTTTATTTATTTGAATTCTAGCTGGATTCCGTCCACCAAAACCATGGATGAAAAAGTGTTGACAGATCCTTCCGTGATTAAATTATTGAATGAAGAATTTGTTAACGTTAAATTAAACGGGGATTGGAAAAGCAATAAAAAGCGACTAGAAGAAAAGGACATTGATCAGGTGTCAGGATACATATTCCTAAATCCAGAAGCACAGCTCATTACGATTGAACAGGATTTTTTTATCAACAAAAAGAAATTTCTTCGGTACAGTTCTAATGTCCTAAATTTTCTTGACAGTGATTTATACAACAAAATGTTCATAGAAAACTTGGATAAATTTTCTTTGGAAGAAATTGATTCTATCGTTGGTAAATATCAAAATTACAATTTCAAGATTAAGCCAATTCTTAAAAAAGATTTGTATCGATCCTTAGAACAGAATCAAAGCATTTCTAAGGATGCAACATTGTTTCTGATCGATCAATTTGAAGTAGGAGATCATTATGAATTACTGATGAACTCTATTCCAGATTCTCTTTTCATTTTGAACTACATGGAATACCCTGTTAAATTTAATACAATATTTCTTGACCTTTTCCAAGATGCTATCGCATCAAACAACATGGAATATTTTGAAAATGTTTGTCAAAACTTTTTAACAACGAATACAATATTAAAAGAAGCAGGAACCATCGGTCTTGATCAAGAGCCCATCAAAAAGATCGAAAAAGAAAGACTTAAATTCTTTAAAGAAAACAACCGATTGCAGGATTACATAAACTTATCAGATACTCTTTTGAACAAATATCTCTTTGCTCATTCCCCTGAAAAAGTAAATCAACGCGATGAGTGGAATAGAAAATTTTCTCCCAAAACAAACATGAATTCCAGAGTTATAACACCTATCGACAGCTTGAGAAGCCAACATCTGACGGCAATGCAATTTTCTTATCGCCTGAATGAAATCTGCAAAGAAATTGTAATCAAACCATATCCAAATAAGGACAAGGAAACTGGACTTCGTTGGATTGAAAAATCAATAGAATACATTGATGTACCTAGTAGTAGAATTATCAAAGCAGCCCTATTAAGGGATTTAAAACTTCTGGAGGAAAGCGAAGTAGAATTAAAAAAGGCGATCGATTCAATTTATTTTGATCATTCTTGTCAAGAATTAATCAATGAGTTGGGCTTATAATTAATTCCTTATTTAAATCCTTCTGCAATGACTTTTAGTGCAGGTTTATATTGAGGTGTAAAATCCATGTTTTCTCGTCCCTCTTTATCCTTATATCTTGTGTTCCATTGCCAGAGATGAGTTCCAGCAAACCATTCTTTATTCCAAAGACTATTAAAAAATCCTTGATAGCATTGTACTTGGGTGGCATAACACAAGCGGTGGGCATCCTTTTCAGTATAGCTCAACCATTCCCAAGGGCGAGAAGCTGCGTCATAAGTACTTTTATAACCTAACTCGGTAAATAAAATTTTCTTCTTGATGCGCTTTGAAACACTTCGCAGCTTGATCGCATGTTTCTTCCAAGCCTTTTCGATTTCTAAAACATCAGGTCGCTGCTTTTGAGTTAAGGGAAAATAGGCTTGCACACCGATGTAATCCAATTCATTCCAAAAAGAAACCTCTTCATATTCTTCATACCAATTGGCAGCGTAAGTCAATTGACCAGAATAAATCAATTTGACCTCTTGAATTAAGTCCAACCAAAATTCTGGCTTTTCTAGGGTCAAGCGAGTCAATTCTGTTCCGATACAAAACATTTCGACCTGCTCTTGTTCTGCAATTTTGGCATAAGCCAAAATAAAATCTCGATAACTCTCTTTCCAACTAGTCCAATCAGGTTTATTTTTCGGAAAAATATCAGAACGCCACTTCCCCTTTTCAGGAGAATGAAGCCAGATGTGAGGTTTGAGAAACACTTTGAATCCAGCATTATGTATTTCATGAATTTGACGAAGCCAATATTGTTTGGTTTCGATATGATTCAGGCTGTCATCA
>JAHDCZ010000141.1 GCA_020629615.1 Saprospiraceae bacterium | reverse complement strand
GCAATATGCAGATTGCTATATAAATAAAAGTTCAGAAGTTTTCTGCCGAAATTCATTCACAGTATTATCGACAACATTCGCGTAAAGCGAATTAAAAATATTTAAATGATTGTCCTTTCTTTATACTGAGTAAGCTTTCATAAATCAATTTTATAACATTACTCACATCTGTTTTATGTGCCATTTCTACCGTGGTATGCATATATCTTAGAGGTAAAGAAATCAAAACAGAAGGAACTCCTCCATTGCTATAAGCAAATGCATCCGTATCCGTTCCTGTACTTCGTGAAGACGCCTGTCTTTGAAAAGGTATCTTCTTTTTACTTGCAATTTTAACTACCTGATTCAGCAGTTTGTTGTGTACTGCTGGTGCCGTAGTTAAAACAGGTCCTTTGCCTGCTTTGGTATCTCCTTGTATTTTGGCATCAACCAGAGGTGTGCCTGTATCATGACAAACATCAGTGACTATGGCAACATTTGGTTTTATTGTATCCGCGATCATTTCGGCTCCCCGTAATCCTATTTCTTCTTGAACCGCGTTGACAATGTACAAGGTGTAGGGCAATTTCTTTTTATTCTTTTTAAGCATCCGTGCAACTTCAGCAATACAAAATCCACCCATCCTATTATCTAATGCTCTGCCGGTATAATATCGATTATTTAAAACAGTCAACTCGTCTTTATAAGTGATAACACAACCGACATTAATACCCATTGATTCTACTTCTTTTTTATCCTTAGCACCAACATCAATAAAAATATTTTCCATGGTTGGAGCCATATTCATATTTTTTCCTTTTCTGGTATGAATGGCTGGCCACCCAAAGACTCCCTCAATAAATCCTTTGTCGGTATGAATATTTACTCGTTTTGAAGGCGCTATAGTATGATCAGATCCACCGTTTCTAACAACATATAAAAATCCATCTTCAGAAATATAATTAACAAACCAGGATATTTCGTCAGCATGACCTTCAATAACTACTTTGTAATCTTGTCCTGGATTAATTATCGCGTAAGCTGTTCCATAATTGTCAATATGCCATTCGTCCACAAAAGGTTTTATGTAATTGATCCATAGTTTTTGACCTTCCCATTCAAAACCAGTGGGAGAGGCGTTGTTTAAATATTTATGTAAAAACTTTTCAGCTTCTTTCGTTATCGCCATTTCGGATTTTTATTTATTCGTTTTTGAAAACCAATTTTCAGGATCTGATTGCCATTTCATTAAAATGATCCGTTCTTCTTCGCTAATATAATTTTGTTTTGTGGCTTCTGCCAATAATATGGAATAATTACTGATCGTGTAGAAAGGACATTTACCATCTTCAAATACTTTCTTGGCCTTTTCAAAGCCATAACTAAAAATTGCCAAAACACCCAAAACTTCGGCACCAACTTCTCTTAAAGCATCGACCGCTTTCATACTACTCATCCCAGTTGATATCAAATCTTCGATGACAAGAACTTTACTATTTGGTTCAAGATGCCCTTCAATTAAATTTTGAAGACCGTGACCTTTGGGTTTTGAGCGTACATAAATAAAAGGCTTATTGATAGCTGCTGCCAGTAAAGCACCGTGAGCTATACCTGCCGTGGCTACTCCTGCGATGTAATCAATTTCGTCAAATTGATTACTTAATTCTACAAATCCATCAATTACATTTGCTCTAACTTGAGGATAGGATAGACTCTTTCTATTATCACAATAGATTGGACTTTTTAAACCTGAAGCCCATGTAAATGGGTTTTGCGGGCTTAATTTAATTGCTTTAATTTGTAAGAGATTTTTGGCAATTTCGGCTGATCTTTCCATACTTTTTAACCCTTATAATCGAGTCACAATGTACAAAATCTATATTAATGAAAGACCATTAATTTTAGTGTCTTCAGAAGATTTAAAACTCATTGATCATAATGTTCCAAACACTTTGATTAATCATCATAGTGGAAATCCCAAGCATTTGGTGAATTATGTCGATATGATGGAGAAAGGACAACATCACGGTCAGATAATTCTTTTTAATGAAGATGTCAAATTTCTGTACTCAGCTTTTAAAAGACTTTTTAAACCGATCAAAGCGGCAGGTGGTTTGGTAAAAAACAACCAAGAGGAATATTTATGGATTTATCGCCGCAAAAAGTGGGATTTGCCCAAAGGGAAAATAGATAGGGGAGAAGCTAAGCGCGAAGCAGCAGTCAGAGAAGTTATGGAGGAGACTGGTATTTCAGATATTGAAATTGGGAATAAAATATGTAAGACTTATCACACCTATAAGTCCAATAAAGCACGACTTTTGAAAATTACCCATTGGTACCACATGAAAGCTCCTGCCCAAGATTTGATTCCTCAACTAGAAGAAGATATCGAATTAGCCCAATGGATTCCAGCCTCCAAGAGTGATAAATATATTCCAAAATCTTATCTGAACATCAAAGAAGTTTTTGATAATTTATAAGATTTTAAAGTGAGGATTTGAAAAAATTAATCATCTCTTCTCTTTCTGTTTCTTCAAGTTTACCTTCAGGATGTAACCACATATAACTTTTTAGTGGCATCCATTTTTTTTCAACAATTTCAATGCAATCTTCTAAATGATGTCTTTTTTGATTAATTGAATATGAACCCCACTCCGAGAAATTTAATTTTTTCTTTCCGTTATCCACATGACCTTGAATCCATATCGAGAGCGGAGCTATTTGCGCATACCAAGGATATATTGTTTCATGGGAATGGCAATCATAGCAAGAAGCTTTAATCTGTTTTGCCATATTTCTGTCTATCTCAAGTCCCGATAAAAAATCGAGAGAAGGTTTGACTGTGGGCACCTCTCGATTAATTGGATAGAACTGAAGGATAACAAATAGGAGGAATAAGCCAATTGCAATTTTCTTTTTCCGAATCATTAGTTTGGATCTAATACGATTCTTATACGCTCTTTCAATTCATCTATATGGAATCTACTGATATCATCAGAACCACTAGAAGAAGAATTTATTAATTTTTTGAGGTGTCCTCTTGCATATGCTTTAATGTCGGTTTGATCATATCGATCATTTTCGAGTTTTAATAAATTCGAAAGAACATCTACGTAAGATCGTTGTAAGTTTCTTCGATATTCATCCGAAGCACCAGTAAAAATCTCACGACTACAAAAATTAAATAATTCAGAAAGACTAAGAGCCTTGTCGCCATTCAATGATTCATTTTCCATCATTCTTACCAATCTTTCTGGATCGAATAATAATTGAAGTGTACCCGATTGTAAACTTCGAATTCTTTCATTCACACCACTCTGTTCAATTCGCCGAATGATCTCTTGGTCAATCATCCACTCTGGAGTTTTAAAAAGATTTTCATTTAAAAAATTCAACGCACGCTGCTGCTTTGTTTTAGAAACATGGGTGTAAACTTGTTGATCTTGATCTGCCGTTCTAAAGATTTCGTAAACTCCTCCTATGTTATTTGTAACATGACCAAGATATCTTCGATATTGTCCAAGCGCTGACATGTATATTTCGCCTAGAGCATTAAATCCTTTTCCTTCCTCTGCAGTCCAATCAATTAAGTTGGGAACGATTCGCTTTAGATTGGCCAATCCATATTCACTTGCTTTTACGGCATCATCACCTAGATCTTCGGTTTGCGAAGAGGGATCAATTACTCTCCATTGTTGTCTTCCAAAACGATAATTAGGGTCTTTGTCATGCTTTTTTATCCATTCGTTTAAAATGCTTCTCTCTTCATTTTCATCAGTATCTTTCATCCAAGTGTACCCAAACTTAATGGACCAATCATCATAAATTCCGATATTCGGATGTAAAGCGACATCACCATCTTCTGGTTGCGCGATATAATTGAATCTGGCGTAATCCATGATGCTTGGAGCAGTTCCCATCTTTTTTGTAAAACTAACTGAACGAAGAGAATCTACAGGGTATGCGACACTAGCTCCCATATTGTGAGGAAGTCCAAGCGTATGTCCGACTTCATGAGCAGAAACAAAGCGTATCAATTCTCCCATCACTTCATCTTTGAATTTTACTTTTCTTGCTTCGGGATTAATAGCAGCTGTTTGTATGAAATACCAATTCCTTAATAGATTCATAATATTGTGATACCAAATAATATCACTTTCTAAAATTTCTCCAGTACGAGGATCATGAACATGTGGTCCCATTGCATTTTGTATATCTGTCGTCACATAACGAATGACCGAATAACGCACATCCTCTGGAGACCACTCAGGATCTTCTTCTGGAGATGGTGGATCTTTTGCCATAATGGCGTTTTTGAATCCTATTTTTTCAAATGCTTTCTGCCAATCATTGACCCCAGCTTTAATATATGTTCGCCATTTCAATGGAGTCGCTGGATCAATATAATATACAATTGGCTTTTTAGGTTCAACCAACTCACCTCTCAAATAAGCTTCTTCATCAACTGGTTCCATTCGCCAACGTGTAATAAATTGTTGATAGGCTGCTTTCTGTTCATCTAAACTATAGTTGGTTTGACGAATTGAAAAATATGAGACTCTTGGATCAAAAAAACGAGGTTGCATGGGATCTTTAGGTAGCAAAACCAAGGATTGATTCATTTCGACTGATAATGTACCAGTGCCTTGATTATCTGGAAGATTTGTACCGTTAAACGTAAGATATTGTCTTACTTCAATATTTTCGGGATAAGCTTTGATATTATTAATCATTGAGCGACTGCCATCAATTCCTCGTATACCAAACTGTTTTCGTTGAAAACTATTCAGAGGACTTAGCATGGGTACATCGCTACTAAAAAACTTGCTTACATCAATAACTACGGCACTACTATCTTTTGCGAAAGCTTTTATATCAAATGCTTTTATTATTGGCTCAAAATTATTATTTACAACACTTTGATAAACAGGATCATCGTGTGATGCGACACTATTATAAGAGACAGATCTCAAAAGTAATTTATCATCTTTCTTTTGCCATCGAATAACCTGTTGAGGTTGAGATTTAACTCCAGCACCCCCAAAGTTTAAATTCTTAACAAATCCGGATACTCGGCTAACAATTAACATCTCTCGATCAAGAAGAGAATCGGGTATTTCAAAATAATGGCTGTCCTTAACCTTATGCACCTTGAATAAGCCTTCATCACTAATCGCATCTTTTGTGATTACATCTTTATACGCTTTGATTTTTCCATCTTTTTTCGAAGCTGACATTTCCGCCCCGTTTTCATCCTTTTTTTTCTTTTTAAATAATTGCGCATGGACATCGCTGGGAAGCATTATACTTAAACTTAGAAGTGCAAAGATTAATTTTTTAGAAAGGGACATAGATTACTGTTTGATTTTAAACTAATAACCATCAAGATAAAAAAGCAGTTGTAAGCGACCTAAAAAAAAATAGATTATTCGGGTTTTCTATGGACAAAAGTATTCTCTTTGATTTCATGAGCTCGTTTCCATCTCCGGTGTGACCATAGCCAGAATTGTGGCTTTCGCCGAATTTGATCTTCAAGCAACCACATGTATTTTGCAGTTATCTCTCCGTCTTTAGTCTTTTGAGGTTCATTCTCGATCATTTTTAATACAACTTGGTAGTGTCCTCTTTTTACGGGAGATATTTCTAATAATACGACCGGCCAGTTTTGTTCTCTTGCAATTCGATCAACCCCATGCAGACAAGGAGTATCTCTATTTAAAAAATGAACCCACTGTGCTTTTTCAAGGTTTGAGGGTGTTTGATCAGAAATGAAGGTAAATAGTGTTGGTTTGTCTTGGAATTTTTTGATGGCTTTTTGCGTCTCATAAATACTGGTTACTTCGATATTAGGGCGCCTCTTTTCAAATCGTACATAATTATAGATTTTGGTATTCTTAATCGGTTTTACAAAACCCAAAATCCGATGTTTTAATTGGTATCCTATACTTAATGCGCCCCATTCGAAATTAGAGTAATGACTTCCGACAGCGATTACATGCTGGCCTTTTTCAAAAAATGGATCCAAAAGCTCTGGATTGCGAATAGGGTACCGCTTTAAAATTTCTTTTTCTGAAAGATGAACTCCTTTCAAACTTTCTAGTAATATATCTGCAAGATTCCGATAAGAACCATTGATAATATTGCTAATTTCTTGATCTCCTTTTTCTGGGAATGAAAGACGTATATTCTCTTCAGTTACCTTAAGGCGGTATTTAAAGACTTTCTGTAGTAAAAACTGTACTACCGATGAAAGCAAGTAAATTATAGGAAAAGGAATTAAGCTAAATACCAACAGGGTTAAACGATATAAGGAATATCCAATATATTGCATCATTTACTTTTAGTTTGATGAATAAATTCATCGGTAAAATGTTGAACTCTTTTTG
>JAHDCZ010000140.1 GCA_020629615.1 Saprospiraceae bacterium | reverse complement strand
GACGTCGCTCCACATCAAAATGACTACTATTCAATTCACTTGCGGTTGACCACATTCTCTGCCCACAAACAAGTAAAGAAAGGAATTATAATCTAGTATAATCTATAATTCAATCCCAAATTTAGACCATATAATATTCTATTGGTCTGAATCGGGAGTGCAGCATCATTGAAACTATTTGGGATGTAATGTAGTTCTCCCAAACATCTCAATTCACAATTTGATAAAATTGATTTAGAATATCCTAAACCTAAACGTGTAGAACCAGATATTTTTGATTTAAACGGATTTTGTGCGTTAGAAATCGGGATACTTCTTTCATCCAAAACAAAGCCTGTTGATTTTAAAGATATATTCCATAGATATTCGGCCTCAGCCAAAAAACCACTTTTACTTATGTACCGTACTCCAATCGGAATATCAAATAATTTATAAGCGTTATAAATGACCATATCTCTGTCAATTGTAGACGTAACTTCACCTTCAAAAGTTTGAGTAATTATGGTATCACCTTCAGAATTGATTGTAATTCCTGTTGGATAAGTACCCTCTTCACTTTCCAAATAAGAACCTTTCCATTTAAATTCTTCATTTAGTCTAGTGTGTCGGAAGCCTGTATAAATTTCAAGATTGGATTTTCTGAAAAGACCTATGGTCATACCGTAAGACCAATATTCTAAAGTCCTCTCAGTATTATCCCTAAGTGTTGCATAATCCCCAAAATCGCTCGAAGTATTTTGATACGATTTAGAAAAGTAGCCAAAACTGCCCTGCATTTGAAAAGAGCTGAACATGAAGCGTTTAGAATCAACAGGTTTAATTAACTGCGGTTCTTCAATAGTTGTGCTGAGTACTATTTTTTGAGTTTTATAGTTTAAAGAATTTATTGAAACTAAGGTCAATGGATCAATAGTCTTTCGAACCTTTTTTAATGTTGTTTCCTTTGAAGGAATACTTTTATCAAATTCTAAAGAAGATGAATTCTCATTAGCATTATTTTGAATAACGATGTGAGGAGTGAGAATTGTTGGGTTATTATTTTCATCAAAATGGTTTGGGCTAGGTGATAAATTTTCTGATAGTTTGTTTTGAATTAATGGATATTTATCCTGCTGATTTTTTTCAAAGGAAGATGTTAATGAATTAGAATCTATATTTTTCAAATCAGCTACCTTTTCATTTTGAGATACTTTACTTTCAAGATTTGGTTTAATTACATTTTGTTCAATTATAGAAGTGTTTTCAATTGATTGGATATGATTTTGCTGTGGTGAATTATTTGATTTTAGTTGTTCAGTGGCAATTAGATCATTCGTTGAAATTGCAGAATTATTATCCTGAGCATTTGAGTTGGTCATCATTAAATAAGTGCCTACCAAACTAAGTATGAGAAAACTGAAACCAAAGAGCCAGAACCAAGCGAAGCGCTTTTTTTTAGGCTCTCCCATTTTAGTTTCAATCCCTTCCCAGATTAAAGCGGGATCTACTTTCATTTCAAAATTATCATTGGCGTTTTTAAACACCTCATTCAAATGATCTTTCATTACGCGGTAATTTTTGTCATTTCTAAAATTCTTTTCTGAAGCATTTGTCGTGCTCGAACATATTGAGATCGAGAACTGCTTTCTTTAATGTTGAGTTTCTCCGCTATTTCTTTGTGAGAAAAACCTTCTATGGCATAAAGAGCAAAAACTTGTCGGTATCCCATAGGCAAACTAAAAACCATTTTCATGATTTCCGATTGACTAAATTGTGAGTATACTGCGGGATGAATTGCTTGTTCTTGAGTTGTTTCAATATTTGCATTTTCATGCGAATAATACTTCCGTTGATAACGACTGATCCCAGTATTCATCACAATCTTTTTCATCCATGCGACAAAGGCTTTTTCGTCTGAACCAACAAAATCATGTGCCTTTTGAAAGATAACTATAAAGGAGTCCTGAAGAACATCCTGTGCATCTTCAGGACTCCTTGTATATATTTTGGCAACAACCATAAGCTTTCCAGAGTATTGGTAAACCAATTCTTTAAAGACGTTTTTTTGATGGTTTCTTAAACCGGATATGATGGTTATAAAATCCAAGGATTAATTCAATTTTAATACCATGTCAAAACTTACTTCTGTAATGTTCGGATCAAATAGACTCGAATCAGTTACCGTGATATCCGTCGTCGTTGATTGAAATTTAAGGTAATTTTCACCTCCTTGAGTTATCTCTATCACATCTGCTGTTGCTTGTACACTAAAACCGTCTGTTTCGAATACCATAGAATAAGTCCCTGTTTCAGTCCCTGACCCCGCATCTGCAGGTTTATATAAAAGGTTTCCATTTAAAACTTCTCCAGTCTCCCAATCAAGAACAGTAATATTATAAATGTATTTAAATATTCCTCCTCCGACATCTATCACGGTTTCATCAAACGTAAAGGCTATTGTGTCTCCAACAGTTGTATCCCATTTGCTACCAGGATAATCCGCAATAAATCTTTCAGCGACATAGGTGTCACAAGCTTCCAATTGACCTAAATCCATATCTCCAACAAAGTCTATAGTTGTTCCAGGACTAATTAAATCATTGGTAAGGTCAACTCCGTAAACATTGGCAGAACCTTGACAATTTTGAAATGAACCCTCAAACATATTATTGGCATCACATGTTAGCGTGGTTTGAATTCCTCCTCCAAAATTTACAATAGCATAAGAATTGTCAATATTATCACCATTGCAATTGGTAACTTCTCCAGTAACGGTAATGATATCCGAAGTAAATGCGACTTCTTGTGGATTCATTTCCCAATCTTGATTGAATGGTCCAACCACTGGACTACCAAATACCAACTGGTTGCAGTAATCATATGCTCGAATTCTCAAAGCTTCATCGGCAGGAACTTTACCAGAGTATCTTCCTTCGCTATTGGTATATCCTGTGCGCATCGCTCCATCACTGACCACTTCGACTTCTACTAACATATTTTCCATTTCTATACCTTGAGAAGTAAATACTCCCGATAGATTGATCAAAGGAAATGGAGCATCACAATTCCAAAATGAAAAATGACTTACTTCTCCGATGTATTGATTATTGACCAATTCTGCTGATCCTTCCTCAACCCATATTCCGGATACTTCATCAAAGTGCCAAAGAGGAATACTAGAAGGTGCACTTGCTTGTAATGATACAGGCACTGTCATAGTAATAGTGGCTGTTTCTCCTTCTTTAATTTGTAGTTCATCACCATTCGAAGCAATTAATTCTACTCCAATCATTCCATAAGATGTTAAACCACTGATACTTCCATCCTCGCGCACACCCGTTAAATCACCGGGCATCTGATCAAAAGTCTCTTGAAGTGTTGGATCCAACCATGCCAAGGCAACACTGACCTCTCCCGAATAAATGGTTCCAGACTCCTCCGTCACTATCGCATTTTGTCCAAACTCAAGTCTAACTCCTTGATCCGAAATAGTACCTCCATTTGAGGCAGGAAAATTTCCTACAATGGTCTTGGGTAATAATTGAATTTTAATGTGACTTGTCTCGTTGAGTACAGGATAGAATCTTCTGGATCCTTCAAAATAGCCCGCCTTAGAAACCGAAATATAAGTACCGTCTTGATACAAGTCAACATTTCGAAAACTAAATACTCCAAATTCATCGGTCAATACACTCATATCTCCAAACTGGACAAGGGCGTCTGATACTGACTCGCCATTATCGTTTACTACAGTTCCAAGAACAGAACTGTTCACTTTAATTTTTGGTGGATCTACGTTGGGCGTTGAAGTCATAATATCTTGATCATCCCGACAAGCAGAAAATAAGAGTAGAGCAGTTAAGAATAATATTAGATTTTTCATTTGATTTGTTATTTCTTTTAAATAGTTAATTCAATTTACGCGTATTATTAAGCTTACATCTTCTTAATATGGTATAAATTGAAAATGCTGCATCAACAAAATATTTTTTTCAAAAATCTTATTATTTAATTTTAAATACCATTTATATAATTGTGAACTCCAAGATTTAAATAACTAATCCGATAATTAAAAGTTTGCTTAAATCCATAATTTGTTCTATCATCGGAGTTATGACATTTGAAGATTTGAATTTAAACAATGCCTTGAGGAATGCGCTTTCTGATTTGGAGATGGTTATTCCTACCCCTATACAGCGCGAATCATTTTCTTTAATCATGTCGGGAAAAGATGTGGTCGGAATTGCACAGACTGGAACAGGTAAAACTTTCGCCTTTCTATTGCCGGTGCTTCGGAATTTAAAATATAGTGAACAGAAACATCCAAGAGTATTAATTTTGGCACCAACGAGGGAACTGGTGATTCAAATTGAAGGTGAAATTTTAAAATTGACCAAATACATGAATGTTCGTGTAAAATCAATTTATGGCGGTGTAAACATGAATACACAAAAAATTGAATTACAAGCAGGAATGGATATTTTGGTATCTACTCCTAGGAGGCTTTTTGATCTTTGCATGATACGAGCAATAAAGCTGAAGCAAATTAAACAATTGATCATTGATGAAGTCGATGAAATGCTCAATCTAGGATTTCGTCCCCAATTAGAAAGTCTTCTGGACTTAGTTCCGCAGAGAAGGCAGAATATATTGTTCTCCGCAACCCTTTCACGTGAAGTAGAATTATTGGTGAAAGACTATTTCAATTATCCGACAAAAATTGAAATTGCACCTCACGGGACACCTTTGGACCAAATAGATCAATATGCTTATGATGTTCCTAATTTTTATACCAAGGTTAATTTACTTACTCGTTTATTGAATGATGATCCAAGCATGCAAAAAGTTCTGGTCTTTACTCAATCGAAAAAAATGTCTGATTTGCTTTTCGAATCATTAGACGAAAGTCTAAGAGAGGTGACGGGTGTCATTCATTCAAACAAATCACAAAACAGAAGAATAGAATGTGTCAATCGATTTCACGAAGGGTCCTTTAGGTTACTTATTGCTACCGATTTAATCGCTAGAGGAATTGATATTTCTGAAGTTAGCCACGTTGTTAATTTTGATCTCCATGAAGAAGCTGTAAATTATATTCATCGCATTGGCCGAACTGGTCGAGCAGACAAAAATGGAATTGCTATTAGTTTTATCAATGAAAACGAAAAACCACTTCAAGATACGATTGAACAACTTATGGGGAAAACGCTAATCTCTTGTGAATTGCCTCAAGATTTAGAAATATCCCAAAAACTATTGCTCGAAGAAAAACCTGTTTTGGGCGGTGATAAACCCTACATGAAAGAGGTAACTATAAAAGATTCTCAAGGTGCATTTCATGAGAAAAGTGAAAAAAATAAAAAAGTAAACCTTGGTGGTTCTTATCGAAGAAAACTTGCTGAAAAATATAAAAAACCACAACGTCGAGCTCCTAAAAAGCGTTAAATGATTGTTCTGTGAATTATAGAAACTGAAATTATGAAAATCGAAATTGCAGAAGCTCATAAAAAGCTTAAAATCAGTGGACAATTATTCATTGATCTATTTTCACATGGGACGATGTCAGTGGAATTATATAAGCCGATAACAAAGGATTTACAAACACCTCACGATCAAGATGAAATTTATATTATAGCTGAAGGTTCTTCTGAATTTATAAATAATGGAATTACCACGTCTGTAGTGAAGGGAGATCTGATTTTTGTTCATGCTGGACATGAACATCGATTTTTCAATTTTTCGGATGACTTTTCTACTTGGGTGATTTTTTATGGTCCAAAGGGAGGCGAAAAGCAAGAATCATGAAACAATACCCCGTTGAATCCTACCACATCTACCCAGTAAAAAGTCTTGCAGGAATTGAAATTAAAAATCCAGAAATTACCAAGAGTGGTTTATTTCATGATCGACAATTTATGTTGGTGGATGGCGAAGGGAATTTTATTAGTCAAAGGACTCATCCTTCTCTTTGTTTATTAAAAACTCGCATTATAGAAGATCAATTAGAGATTTATGATGGAGATGAAAGTACTACTGTCGATAAAATATCGATGACGTTAACACGAGAAGGAACCAAGTTAAAAAAAGTACGTGTTTGGGATGACAAATTAGACGCCTATCAAGTAGATCAAAAAATCAATGACTGGTTTTCCTACAAACTTTCTTCTCAAGTTCAATTAGTTGGTCTAGGTACGAAAAGCCATCGAATGAAATTGGTCGAGAAATATCAAACCAAAGTTCCTTTAAGTTTTGCCGATGGTTATCCAATATTGATCATCGGAACTGCCAGTCTGGAGGAACTCAACAGACGATTAGATATTCCAATTAAGATGAATCGCTTCAGAGGAAATATCATTGTAAAAACGAACATTCCTCATATTGAAGATACTTGGAATACTATTCAAATTGG
>JAHDCZ010000139.1 GCA_020629615.1 Saprospiraceae bacterium | reverse complement strand
ATTTGATAATGTGTAAAACGTAATGTTCAGATGTTTCTAATTTACTTGTGTTATTTTTGACTTTCGTCGAATGAAATTTTTGTGACAACAATAGGTGATTTTAAATTTTGAAGACATGCATGATTTTAACAATAAAACTTTTTCTTTATTAAAAAATTCTGAACTTGGTGAAGTGTCGGATGATACTATTTTTAAATACCAACAGTCTGATGATTTGGTTACTGCTGATTATTTTGGTGGGACAGTTCGCTATGGAAAAATAATTGCTCGTCTAGATGGAGATTTCTTGCATATGTTATATCAGTGTTTGACCACTGAAGGAGAATTGAAAGCAGGAATGGCAACAGCAAAAATTACTAAAACCAAAGATGATAAGCTTCAATTGCATCTGGATTGGCATTGGATGCAAGCTGGTACAGAAAAAGGTATTTCTAAATATGTAGAACAATAATTTCGGAGTCTATTGAACTATAGGATACGTTTAAGAAACTCAAATTAGATCAAACTGAGCGAATAAATTTGAATTCAAACTACTTTTTAATTTTTTTTTTGCTTTCTCTACAGAGTAAGTAGTTCATTTTCAACTCATTATAATTCTATTGAAAATTTCTTTATCAAACTGAGTATTTTTTGCTTTTAATGTGCAACTTTATTAAAAGATTTGGCGTCTAAAAGCGGTTCATAATAATGCCTTAATTGTGATAAAAAAGCAACTAATATTACCGGATCAGTTTGACCCTAACAACCATTGGTATCCCAAGGCACTGAATGCTACCATTCATCCAATGATAAATTTCTTTTTGAACTTAGATCATGAACGTATCCTTACGAGGTATTGTCATATGCATCCAACGGTAAAGAAAGAGAAGCTTCGAGAAATTCTTAGTCATAAAACAAAGTACTTTTTGTGGGCGGGAGCCGATCTGCTTAATGTAACTTCCGCATCAGGGCGAAGACAAATGGTGGTAATTGAAAATAATTCTTGCCCTTCTGGACAAAAATCAATGCCCTTATTGGATGATAATGAAGAACAAGGAAGTTATCGACTTATGGTCGAAAGAACCTTCAAGCCAAGTCTCAAAAATCTTCGTAATAAAATAAATGGTGGGTTGGCTGTTTTGTATGATAAAAATCCGATGGAAGTATCAGGCTATGCAGAAGTAATAGCGGATGTCATGCAAGAGCCTGTACACTATGTATCTTTCTATGATAATGAGGATAATCCTTCAGCAAAATTTATAGATGGTGTTTTGCATGTTTTGGACGAGGAAACTTGGATTCCTATGAGAGCTGCTTTTAGATATGTAACGCAAAAACCTTGGAATAGAATCCCTGTAAATTCCAAAACGAAAATACTTAATCCTTCCATTGCTTGTCTTGCTGGTGGCAGAAACAAAATGGTTGCTGCAAAGGCATACGATATATTTAATGCAGAATTACACGAATATGGTTTGAAAATAAATATTCCAGAAACCATTTGGGATGTAAGTAAAAACGAAATTCCGATCTGGGTTAAAAAAATGGGAGGTCATGCAGTTATAAAAGTTCCATACAGTAACGCAGGGCAAGGAGTTTTTACGATAGTCACGGAAAGTGAATTGGAAGCTTTTATGGAAATGGATTTTGATTACGATTTATTCATAGTACAGAGTTTGATTGGAAATTCCAATTGGAGTAGTACTACTTCGGAAGGAAAACTGTATCATGTTGGTACAATACCAGATAATAAACATCAGACATTTGTCGCCGACATTCGGATGATGGTTAGTGCTACCGAAAACGGGATACGTCCCCTATGTACATATGCACGTCGAGCGGCTAAACCATTATTGGATAACATCGTTTCTGGGATAGATAGTTGGTCGATGTTAGGAACAAATTTGTCAATTAAAAATGAGAATGGTTCTTGGGATAGTGATACCAATAGATTAGTATTGATGGACCGTAGGGATTTCAATAAATTGGGAATAGGTTTAGACGATTTGATCGAAGCTTATATTCAAACAGTATTGTCTATGGTTGCAATTGATAACATGGCAAAAACATTGGTGAACAAGCAAGGACGATTTAGAATGAAACTTTTCAAAAGTTTAAATGATGATCAAAGTCTTCTTGATGAGATATTGATCGATTAAAAGATAAAAATATGAACAAAATTAGATATTACGAACAGGTTTATAAGGAGCCTTTTTTAAGGATTATTAAGAGTAAAAAGGAAAATTATTACTGATGAAGAATACATATTTTGATCTAATCAACCAAAGCTATTATTTTCCTCAAGATGGATTTGACCTCAAAAATGCTTACCTCAACTTTCATGGAGTCTCACTGAAATATCTAATTGAAAAATATGGTACTCCTTTCAAACTCATGTACCTTCCTCGAATAGGAGAACAAATCCGTAAAGCAAGAAATTTATTTAATCGAGCTATTAAAAAGAATAATTATAGTGGAAATTATCACTATTGCTATTGTACTAAATGTTGTCATTTTTCACATGTGCTCAAGTCGGTCTTAAAAGAGAATGTTAATCTGGAAACTTCTTCTGCATTTGACATTGATTTAATTATCAAACTCCTTAATGAAAAAGAGTTAACCACAAAAACCATAATTATTCACAATGGATACAAGACCGAAGAGTATCTCGATAAAATTATCCAATTGAACGAAATGGGCTTCAAAAATTCGATTCTTATTTTGGATTCTATGAGTGAGCTTTCAAGGGTGAAGAAGTTTGCAAAGCGCCTTAAAGGAAAATTGAAAATCGGAATTAGAATTGCGATCGATGAAGAACCACAATCTGCATATTATACATCGCGTTTAGGGATTAGACCATCTGAAATACTTTCTTTTTATGAACGTGAAATAAAAGATGATCCAACGGTATCTCTGAAAATGATTCATTTTTTTATTGATTCCGGAATCAAGGATAATGTATACTATTGGGGTGAGTTTCAGAAAGCTTTAAACATATTTATAGAACTCAAGAAACAATGTACTGAGATAAAAGCTCTTAATCTTGGTGGAGGATTTCCTATTAGAAATAATTTGGGCTTTGATTATGATTACGAATATATCATCAATGAAATAGTTGGAAACATCAATTCCATTTGTTTAGAAAATAATGTAGAAGCACCTGATATTTTTACCGAGTTTGGGAAGTATACGGTGGGTGAAAGTGGTGCAATCATTTTTCAGGTCCTTGAACAAAAAAAGCAAAATGATAGAGAAGTTTGGTACATGGTGGACAATAGTTTAATGAATACGATTCCAGATGCCTGGTCCATTTTAGAGAAATTTATCCTCCTTCCAATTAACAAGTGGGACAAAGAATATACTAAAGTAAATATCGGTGGTATAAGTTGTGATCACTCCGATTATTATAATTCCGAAGATTTTAATCAGCAATTGTTTTTACCAAAAATTGAGAATAAAGAAGTTGAGCCACTTTATGTAGGATTTTTTCATACTGGCGCCTATCAGGATTCAATTAGTGGTTATGGAGGTATTAAACATTGCTTGATTCCTGCTCCCAAGTTGATCATCATTGATAGAGATGAAACAGGAAACTTTATAGATTATGTCTATCGAAATGAACAGACCGTTGATGAAATGCTGAATATTTTAGGATATAAAAGTTGATATTATTATGAAAACATTTGCTGGAATACCAGCTCAATACGCAAGACAAGAGAACGCATCAATTATTTTGCAATCGATTCCTTATGATGGTACAAGTACTTGGGGAAAAGGTGCAGATAGAGGAATTGAAGCTTTTTTGGAAGCAGCCGAAAATATGGAGTTGTATGATATTGAAACGGATTCAGAAGTCTATACCAAGGGGATATACATGCCTCCACAATTGAAAGGATTTAAAAGCCCTGAAGAAATGTTCATATCATGTTATGAACTGGCAAACAAATTATTAGACTCCAATAAATTTCTGAGTTTTTTTGGAGGTGAACATTCTATTAGTATCGGAATCATTAAGGCTTTTTATGAACGCTTTGATGATCTTACCGTCTTACAATTAGATGCGCACGCTGATCTAAGACCAAGTTATGATGGCTCCAAATATAATCATGCCTGTGCCTTGTATGATGCAAGTCAAAATTGTAATCTAGTACAAGTTGGAATTCGAAGCATGGATTCTTCCGAGCTTGAAATAATGGATAAAAATCAAACTTATTTTGCGGATGTGATTTCTAGCAACTCCAACTGGATGAATCAATCAATAAGTCAAATGACAGACGATGTTTATATCACCTTGGATCTTGATGTTTTGGACCCTTCAGTGATGCCAGCCACCGGTACTCCAGAACCAGGTGGTTTGACTTGGTTTCAGTTGCTTAATTATCTAAAAATGGTCTTCGAACAAAAAAATGTTGTAGGATTTGATCTCGTTGAATTGGCACCAATCCAAGGAATTCATGCTCCACAATTTTTGGCCGCGAAACTATATTACAAAATGCTCTCGTATAAATTCATATAAAATGAAAGATGGTAAAATTTCTCAATTCATAGTTGAACACTTCAAGCACTTCAATGCTGCCAGTTTGGTTGATGCTGCCAAAGCATATGATCAGCAAATCGAAAATGGTAATAAAATGATGATTACACTTGCGGGTGCTATGAGTACTGCGGAACTTGGGAAATCTCTGGCTGAAATGATTCGTCAGGATAAAGTGCACATCATATCCTGTACAGGTGCCAATCTAGAAGAAGACGTATTTAACTTGGTCGCTCACAATCATTATAAACGTATACCGCATTATCGTGATTTATCCCCGCAGGACGAAAAGATATTGTTGGATCAACATTACAATAGAGTGACTGATACATGCATTCCTGAAGCGGAGGCTATGAGGGCCATAGAGAAGCATTTGTATCATGAATGGAAAAAGGCAGATGATGTCGGAGAGAGTTATTTTCCACACGAATTTTTTTATAAAATATTACTCAGTGGTGAGTTAGAAGATAAGTATCAAATTGATCCTAAGGATAGTTGGCTTTTGGCTGCAGCCGAAAGAAATATCCCCATCATTGTACCTGGGTGGGAAGATTCTACTTGCGGTAATTTTTTTGCTTCATATTGCATAGAAAAAGATTTTGTTCCTGGTACCGTTAAATCTGGTATCCAATACATGATGTTACTTTCTAAATGGTACCAACAGAATACCAAAAATAACGGAGTCGGATTTTTTCAAATAGGAGGAGGAATAGCCGGGGATTTTCCAATCTGTGTGGTTCCTATGTTACATCAAGATCTTGAATTAGAGGATGTTCCAATGTGGTCATACTTTTGCCAAATAAGTGATAGTACCACGAGCTACGGCTCTTATTCGGGAGCGGTACCTAATGAAAAAATTACTTGGGGAAAGCTACTTCCCAAAACTCCCAAATTTGTAATTGAATCAGATGCAACGATTGTTGCACCTTTAATATTTGCGTACATTTTAAATTGGTAAAAATGAGTAAGCCAAGAATAATAAAGGATTATGAAAAACTAAATGAAGATATCATCGCACAAATAAAACTTCGTTACCCATTTGGCTTTGATAAAGAACTTATTCAATTCAAAAACAAGGACGGTGCTCTCATTATGGCATTGCCTTACGAATCCGATGATTATTACTACCTAATTAGAATGACAAGAAGAAAAGCTGAAGAGATTATGGATGAAGATGAAGACTTTGATGATGAAGGTTTTTTAACTGAGGAAGCAAAAGAAAGGTTGGACAACGAAACCCAAAAAATGGATGATGATGAATAAGTATAAGGTGCTTATTCTTACCGATCATGAAAAGCATTCTAAGGAAAATTCTTTATATGAACTTGCGACGGGATTATTGGTAAATTCGAGGGTCGAACATGTGGATATCGCTTCTAGGGCAGTAGAATCGAACAATGATTTTTTCAATTACTTAATTCCTAAGGATCTTTTCGCAACACGAATAACGGAAAGTTTTAACTTTGATTATGACCATCATCCCTTGGATATAGATTACACCAAAGTACAATTGCTTGAATATGATTTTATCTGGCTTCGTCTTCCGCCACCTCTTTCTTTAGAGTTTTTAGAATTCTTACATGCTACTTTTTCTAAACAAATAGTAATCAATAATCCGAAGTCAATTTATATAGCTGGAGCTAAAGATTTTTTGTTGAATTTTTCTGAATTATGTCCTCCAATGAAATTGTGTCGATCAGTTGAGGACATTCTGAGCTTTAAAGAAAAATTTTCTATCGTCTTGAAGCCTCTTCGGGAATATGGAGGAAAGGGAATTGTCAAGATAGAAAATGATATTGTTTTTGAGGGACAAGTGCAAAAGAGCTTGGATCAATTTATTGAGTCTTATAATGCGAATCCTATTGACTATCTTGGAGTCCAATA